>JAIPJV010000025.1 GCA_021734005.1 Fidelibacterota bacterium | reverse complement strand
CCTCGATATTCTAACTTTTTCAAACCTTCAAGGAGTGTAGTTTTTACTTCACGGTTACCAATATAGCCTACTATTCCACACATTATTGAGCATCCTTTCTTTTTATTGGATTTGATTCAAACTAGCAATGACATCTTCACTTTTGCGGATTTTTCGATCTATATGATCATCGATCATTCCTACAAATTGATTTTCTTCAAATGTTCCAATCACATTGGCAAAATCCTGTTCTCTGACCTGATCATCACCATTATAGCCATAGCCGACCTGAGTTTTTCGGGAGAATTCTTTGGCAGCATCGTCTTTGAGAATGTTATCAAGTTTGACCACATTATCTTTCCAGTCTTCAATGAGTTCAATAAACTCTGAAATACTAATGCTGGTAATAGCTTTGCCCAGCATTTCTTCGATCATTTTTACAGCCCAATTCCATTCATATTCGAAAAAATTATCATGAATATTGCTAAATTCATCTTCAATACTTTCCAGATCCTGCAATCTACCATTTTCAATTTTTTCCACCAACTCCAGAATTTTCTCCTCGGGAGCAATCATTCCGGAAATATCCAGCCAACTCCCCTGGCCAACTGTTGAATTTGCTTTCATAATCTCATAAAATTCATCTTTATTATTAAAATCCGATTCCTCCAGACGCCGAACAACACAATTTCCAATATATTTCGTAATTCCTATGTCATAATATTTGATGCCTCTTTCCAGAGAGCCGCGTTTAATTTTCACATTGTTATAATAGTAAAAATCAGAAGTCACGCCGGTGGTTTTTTTGAGATTTTTCAGAATCTGTTTTCCATTAATCATTTTCTGAACAGTAAAGGGGCTCAGCAGGAAAAAATTGATCAGATCCAGTTTTTTCTTACATTTGCGTCTATCCCGATTAGGCCATTTTCGAGCATCACGAATAGTTCCTACACTAGTCAGATTCACACCGGGAATGATCAAACTTTCATTATCACCTTCAAATAGATAGGAAAATGGTAAATTGGATGTGTCCGAATTCTGATAATGGCGTCCCATTATCAAAGAAAAGGGGCCAACTTTCATAGGATAGAGCATGTAAGAATCGCTGGCTGTTTTCGAGCCGCGTTCGATAACGCCCTGATGATTGGGGCCCAATTTGTACATGTGATTGCTTTGGTTGGAGCCACTCCCAGCATTGCAAAAGGAAAACATACCAGCAATTAAAAGCGTGGATTTATGGTGGGAAACTGTGAAAGGCCCGGCGAAAATTGAGCAGGCCTCACCATGATAGCCTTCACAATTTGCAAAAAACACGGAGTTCTCAGAGGAGAATTGTCGCCCCATTTTGACACCCTGACCAACAAAGGTTTCCGAGATAATCACATCATCTTTCAGAGTGGATCCAGTAGAAATAATAAAATCTTCCGCTACAATTCCCTGCTGCAGTTTGACAGGAGCCTGTTTTGTACTGGTAATTGTGCCATTATCAAGGCGCTTAGCTCCCTCAATTATAGCATATTCGCCACATTGAAGATTTTTTATAGTGTCGCTGTTCATAATTCGAGTATTGCTACCGATTCGGCCTGGTTTACCTATGTATTCTTCTGCATAACTGGTAATCATTTTCCGGCATTTTTCTATCATCTTTGGATTATGCCGAAAAGTGGTCAAAATATAAGCCAGCTGAGCACTCAATTTTTCATAGATGGAAAATTGACGGCCGCCGCCTTCGTTGAGCGGCTCCACTTGAACACCATTACCAAAACTTGTCTCCAGATCAGTTGCGATAATATCTACATTTTTAATGATCACATCATCCCCAATCTGGTAATTGGCAATGTAATTATCAACGTGCTCTATTAATACATTATTTCCAATCACACAATTGTGAAGAGTGGTTTTATATATTCCAGTTTTGTAACAAATACCGCCAGTTAAAGTCACCGTATCATCGAAATATCCTAATTTGATATGGCCGGAAAAATGAACATCTGCTATCCGTTTAGGATCAAACTTCTCATGAACCTCAATTTTATCCCAATCCCTAGCATTGCAGCCATTATCCTGAAGAACTTCAATCTCACACGTTTTTAATTTTCTATATTCATCTTCATCCATTTTACTAACTCCTTGCTATAAATTATATTTTTTATTATATGATTTATTTATTATTTTTATTTTAATTTCATAATGTAATTGAAATTTTAGCAGTCCTCGTTATATTTTAACAGTAATCACAACTTGTCTATAAAGTAATCTTTAATTTTAAACAATGCAACTATTTTATTTTTTAATATCATTATTCTATTTTTATTATTTTTTTAATAACCTTGATGCGATATTGAATTTATTTGCATATTTTCTAATTTTTATTCACTTAATCAGTTTTCTGCAAAGTATTCATCAAATAAATTAATTCTATTGTATCAGATCTAGAGGTGATCTAGTTTTATTGGGGATAACCTCATTCACCTTTTAAGCCTCAACCTTAACCTTAGCCTTAACCAATATTATTTTATTTTTTAATTTGCCTGTTTCATTTTTTATTATAGCTTTAGGTAAGTTAAAAATTGTTTTGAGAATAGGATCACTTATTTGTCAAATTGAATTATTTGATTATCATGATTTCAATTATTAATCATTTGCTACCCAACCGCCCTTCATAAATCAGGATTTTTGAACAATACGCATAATAAGAAAATTTTTAATTTAGAGGTCTTAATGAATAGCAGAGCCAGAAATATACGTTTTGGTGTATTCCTGTTTATAACAATTAGCCTGTTGATATTAATGCTGGCATTGCTGGTCGGTAAAAAATTAATTGAAGAGCGTACAACCTATTATATTAATTACAAAGATGCCTCTGTGAGCGGCCTTGATATTGGTTCAACAGTAAAATACCACGGGCTGACAGTCGGTCGTGTAGAAGATATTATTATTGACGAAGAAAATATAAATAATATAATCGTTGAAGTCGGCATTCGCAAAGACATGCCCATCAAAGAAGACGTCCAGGCCAAACTTGTCTCAGTGGGAATTACCGGTTTAAAGCAAATTGAATTGACCGGTGGCAGTAATCAGGCAGAAAATATTCCCCCAGAAGGCTATATCCAACCCGGACAATCTTATATAGAAAACATTACCGGACGAGCCGAAGTAATCGCTAATAAGACGGAATATTTAATCAACAATCTGACCGATCTGACTAGAGAACAGAACCGGGAACAGGTAACTTCATTATTAAAAAAGGCTGACACTCTGGTCTCCAATTTCAATACTATTCTGGCTAATAATCGGGAATCAATCGATAATATAATCGTTAATCTGGATCGAACCACAGAACGGTTAGCCGCTCTTAGCGATACAACTATGATTGCGATGCGCAATATAAATAGAGTAGCCAAATCCGATGATCTCTTAAAAATTTTGCAGAACACGGAAGCCTTCACTGACAGCCTTTCTGCTATTCGCTACAGTTATATTCAGAGCCGGACCGATTCGATTGCCAATCGTATTGACAAAGTTCTTGTTGACCTAAACCGAACCATAAACAATATCGATCTGACTGTTTTAAAAGGACGGGATGACCTCATTGAAGCCATCAGCACAATCGAGGAAACATCGGCCATACTTAGAGAATTTTCAAGAAGAATCAAAGAAAATCCAGGGGCGCTTTTGAGATCAAGAGGTAAATAAATGAAAACAAAAATGAATAAAAATATCAAATATTTTTTATTGATAATTGTACTAATTTTGGCGGCCTGTTCCACCCGGGAATTTGTCCAAACTCGCTATTACATCCTGGAATATTTTGACCATTCTGAAAAAAAAGAACTGATCCAGAGCGAACCTATATCCGGAACTGTTTTGATTCACGATGCCAATATTAATCAGCCCTATGACAGGAATAATATTGTTGTTCGCTATTTTGGGCCGAAGATCACCTATTCCCAGGATGATATCTGGGGCGTAAAACTCAAAGAAATTATCCCCGACCTTATTGCTACCCGCATGAAACGCTATCAACTTTTTGATAATATTCAGCGGGAATATTCCATGTCTCATCCTGATTATGAGATCAGCCTCAATGTGCAAAATCTAGAGCAATTTCACTCGGAAAATATCAACGAAGCTCATTTTGCTATGGATCTTGTTCTCCATGATAAAAACGGACGGGAATTAGTACGCCATGTAATCAGCCGAGAAACCCGGCTCGCCAATGCTGAAATGGATGTTTTTGTGCAAAGAATTAATAATATTCTCCTGGAAGAAGCTAATCTTTTCATCAGAAAAATACTGGCCCGCTTCAAACCGCAATATCAATTACCACCCCAGGAAAAAATGATAGAAAAACGCCATTTTGTTCGGGATTCGACGATAGAAGGCAAAAGAATGGGACAACTGCTATTACCCAGTCTAACAGAATCCGGGAATGAGCCGCCCTTTAAGATAATTAACTCAGAGGGCAAAGATCTTGATGTAGGTGCTGAAATGGGTGAATCAGTACCTCTTCCAGAAGGTGAATATACAATCAAGTTCGGATCAGGACGGGATGACCAAATGATGAGTGAAAAGGTAACAGTCAGGCCTCATCACAAAACTATTGTTGAGCCAGACTGGTCCTGTATGCTGGTCGATGTGATTGATGAAAATAGAAATTATATTCAGGTTCGTTACGAAATTTTTGATGCCAAAACAGGAGAAAGTTACGGAACCCATTTTCCAGTAGAAAAAGAGCTAGGAGAACAGCAAAAAGTCTGGGTTCTCAAGCCGGGTCTATATAAAATCACAATTAACAATGAGCCTTTTAATACCTATCGAAATTTTACCACTGTATATCTAAAAAAAGGGCAAGTTGAATATATTTCTCTGGTCGTAGAACTGGATGAGAATAATACACCTACAGGTTTGACCGGGGCGGGAGTTTTGGGAGAATTCACCCGTACCCGCATAGCAGGCAACTGGCAAACTTCCAATGCTCTCCACGCCAATCTTAATATGAATGTCAACAACAGAGAAGCTGAAGACACACCTGATAATTCAATTATTCTAACAACCCAGTTTGAGAATTATATCATTTACAATAAAATGCCTTTTTACTATCGCTTGAGGCATTTATCAGAATTTGGAACCACCCGGGATAATGACGAAGCCTTTCGGAAAAGTCTTGACAATATTGATGTCAAAAATACTTTTATTTATTTTTTGTCTAATTATCTGGGGTTGTATGGTCGTTTTGATGCCAACTCTCATTTTTTCCAGGGCTTTTACGTCGCTGACAAGGAATTTAATTACCTGAAAAAAAATACAAATGGTAAAATTGTAGAAAGTGACATCAACCAGACCCGTATGCTAACTACCCCTTATATTTATCCACTTCAAATGAAAGAGGGCGTGGGTGTTAATTTCCGCCTGTTTAACCGTCCTCAAATCCACCTCAATCTACGCTCTGGATTTGGTCTGCGTCAGTCTTTTATGGATGGAGTCTATGAATTGGCCCATGCCAGCTATACACCAGCGGGAGAAGAGACCGCCTATAGATTATATCAGGAAAATAAAACAATTTATAATACAGGAACTGAATTTTCTCTAGTCGGTAATTTCAATCTGCCTTTTAATTTAAGTTACCGCACCAATGCTGACCTTCTGGTACCCTTTGAAGGTAGTTCTAATATTAACTTCGATTGGGAAAATGATTTTAATCTTCGGCTTTTCAAATATATTTCTGTTTATTATCGAATTGATATCAATAGTGATCCGGAGAATTTTGATAAATTCTATTTTGATCAAAGTGTTTTTCTCAGATTATCCTATTTCTTTCAATAATTCAAAAAAGTAAGGGAGTCATTTTTTCCAGATAGTATATTATGAAAATAATTAATGCTACAATCTATTTATCAGGGCCTCTGACAAAAGATACAGTAGGCAGGATTTATGATGACTATCGGCAGTCTTCTGAGAAAAATTCAATTGAACGCATTGATCTCAAAGAAGTTTATAGAATAGACAGCGCCGGAGTCGCTTTTCTCGACATTATCAAAAGTGAATCCGAATTGATTCCCGAACTCCAGAATGTCAGCCCTGAAATCAAAGAGACTATCAAAACTTTCAGTGTTCAAAAATCTGAGAAATATAGAGAAAAACAGCGCCCTAATTTCTTTGAGAATCTGGGTGAAAATTTTTTTACTTCTGGCAATAATTTTATATCCGGTCTGTACTTGTCTGCTGATGTCTTTTACTGGAGTCTCCATGATCTATTCACAGGTAAACATCGACGAAAAGGATCAATAATTCAGCAAAGCGTTCTCATTGGCGTAAATGCTGTCGGAATAATAGGCCTGCTTTCTTTTATTTTGGGATTGATTCTGGCTCTGCAATCTTCTGCTCAGCTGCGCCAGTTAGGTGCCAATATTTATATCGCCGATCTGGTTGGAATTTCCATGGTGCGGGAAATGGGGCCGATGATGACTGCTATTATTGTAGCCGGTCGAAGTGGATCAGCTTTTACATCTGAGATCGCTACCATGAAAATTTCTGAAGAATTAGATGCTCTGCGAACCATGTCAATTAACCCAATCCGTTTTCTGGTTGTCCCCAAGTTTCTGGCCATGACAATCTGCATGCCTCTTCTGGTAACGATGGCTACTTTTCTGGGAATTTTTGCCGGATTGCTTGTTGCTGTTTACTATTTAAATCTATCAGCAGTTGCCTATATTAATGAGATGTTCAATTTTCTAACTCTCAAAGATCAGGTGATCGGTCTAAGCAAAAGTGTTTTCTTTGCCTGGGTAATTGTAATCATTGGAATCTATTTCGGATTCAAAGTAACAGGCGGGGCTGAAGGCGTTGGCAAAGTTACTACAAAATCGGTAGTAGCCTCAGTGTTTGCAGTAATTGTACTCGATGCTTTATTTAGTCTATTTTATATGATATGAGATAACCAATATGGAACCAATTATAGAAATTAATGATCTGGAAGTAAAATACGGTGATTTCACTGTACTGGAAGATATCAATTTAATGATTCCTGAAGGTAAGATCACAGCTATTCTGGGTGGAAGTGGTTGTGGAAAGACCACCCTGATAAAAAGTTTACTCCAGTTGCAGCCAATTGCTCAGGGCTCTATAAAAATATTTCAAACTGATGTTGATTCCTCGGATTTTCGCAATCAATTAACAAAAATTGGAATGGTGTTTCAAAATGGAGCCTTGCTCAATTCTTTGTCAGTCGCTGAAAATATCAGCATTCCCCTCAAACAGCACACCAATCTTCCTGACAAAATCATTAATCAAATCATCGACGCCAAATTGAATCTGGTCAATCTGGAAGAATCTGGTTCATTGCTGCCATCTGAACTATCCGGTGGTATGAAAAAACGGGCTGCAGTTGCCCGGGCGATAGCCCTTGATCCCAGGTTATTATTCTGCGATGAACCCTCAGCCGGGTTGGATCCGATTACAAGCGCTTCCCTTGATAATTTGCTCGTAAAATTAAAACAGCAACTTGAGATGACAATTGTAATTGTTACCCATGAGCTATCAAGCGTAAGAAGAATAGCAGATAATATTGTCTTTTTACACGATGGTAGAATCCTTTTTCAGGGCTCTTATGAACAGATTCAGCATAGCAATATTGGTGAAATCATACAATTTTTCAGCAGCAATTGAAACAATAACGGGTTTTATAAGTTACAAAAACAGATTAGTTGAAGTTCTAATTTGTATATAAGAATTTTTTTACTTGAATAAATATATCTAAAAAAGTAAAATACAGGGTTGCAAGAGACAATAAAAAAGGAAGGTAAAATATGAGTTTATTAACAGTAGATGATTTACAGGTAGAAGGAAAGAGAGTATTGATGAGGGTCGATTTTAATGTTCCCCTCGATAATAATCAGAGAATCACCGATGATTTTAGAATTCAGGCTGCAATACCTACAATAAACAAACTGATTGATCAGGGTGCCAGAGTTGTCTTGATGTCCCATTTAGGACGCCCCAAAGGTCAAGTTGTAAAAGAATTGAGCCTAAAGCCAGTTGCTGAATATTTGAGGAATCATTTCAAACATGTTGCTTTTACAACAGATTGTGTTGGCGATGTTGCTGAAGAAATTGTCAATTCTGCCAAAAAAGGCAGTGTAATTCTGCTGGAGAATCTGCGTTTCCACGCTGGCGAAAAAGCCAATGATCCGGAATTCGCCGAACAGCTGTCTGCTCTTGGCGACGTTTATGTAAACAATGCATTTGGCACCTGCCACCGGGCCCACGCTTCTATGGCTGGAGTTGCAGAACATTTTGAACAGCGGGCTATTGGCGATCTGGTTGAAAAAGAGATCAAATTCCTGAAAGGCAAAGTTTCCAATCCTACTCATCCCTACACAGCTGTTATGGGGGGAGCAAAAGTTTCCGATAAGATTCAGATCATTGACAAAATTATCAAAAAAGCCGATCACCTTTTAATTGGCGGCGGTATGTGCTTCACATTCCTGAAAGCCAAAGGTTATGATGTAGGAAATTCATTAGTTGAAGAAGAAAAACTCGATCTTGCCAAAGATTTAATGGAAAAAGCAAAAGAAGTAAATTGCAAACTCACCCTTCCTGTTGATGTTGTTTGTGCTGAAGAAATGGAAGAAAATGTTCCCGCCCACACAGTTGATGTTGACTCTATTCCCGATGGTGAAATGGGACTTGATATTGGCGAAAAAACAATCGATAATTTTTTAGAAATTCTGGAAAATAGCAAAACTGTTCTCTGGAATGGTCCAATGGGAGTTTTTGAAATTGAAAAATTTTCAAAAGGAACCTTCAAGATTGCTCATAAATTAGCAGATATTACTGCAAAAGGTGCAATCACAATTATTGGTGGTGGCGATTCAGCCTCTGCTATCAAAGAAGCCGGTTTAATGGAACAGGTTAGCCACGTTTCAACAGGTGGCGGAGCCTCTTTGGCTCTGATCGGTGGAGAAAAAATGGAACCGCTCGAATTAATCTCAGAAAAATAGGAGTAAACATGTCAGAAAAAATAGTAGCATCAAATTGGAAGATGAATAAAGACGTAGCCGAATCAGTTGATTTTGCCGAAAAATTGTCAAAAAAACTATTGAATATAAAGAAAACAGGCGTTATATTATCTCCGCCTTATACGTCGCTCTTTAACATGAACGAAATTCTTGAAGATACGATCGTAAAACTTTCCGGTCAAAACATGCATTATGAAGACTCGGGGGCCTATACTGGTGAGATTTCAGCAAAAATGCTCAAATCTACTAATTGTGAATATGTTATCCTGGGGCATTCTGAAAGACGGCATGTTTTTAATGAACCCGATGAAATGATCAAGAAAAAGGTTGACAAAGCCTATGAATCCGGTTTAAAACCAATTCTCTGTGTTGGTGAAAAACTCGAAGAAAGAAAAGGCGGTAAAACTGCTGACAGACTCAAAACTCAGTATGAATCAGCTTTTGAGAATATTTCAGAGGAAGATTTTTCCAAAAGTATCGTAGCTTATGAACCAGTTTGGGCAATTGGGACAGGCGAGACAGCAACTCCTGAACAGGCTGGTAAAGCTCATAAGCTGATCAGAGAATTGACAGCCGAGAAATATAGCAGTAAAATTGCTGACGATCTGAAGATTCTTTATGGTGGAAGCGTCAAACCTCACAATGCCCAGGAATTGATCGAGACAGAAAATATTGATGGATTTTTGGTTGGTGGGGCTAGTTTAAAAGTGAAAAGCTTTTATGAAATTATCCAAATAGTAGAAGAATATTTAACATAAAGCAAGGTGGTCTTTAGTGTACACTTTTTTATTAATATTACATGTTTTAATCGCATTATTACTGATTATCACAGTATTAATGCAAACTGATAAAGGCAATGCTCTGGGCGGCACCTTTGGTGGCTCAATGGGCGGTGGTAATTTGTTTGGAGCCCGAACAGCGGCTTCTATGCTTTCAAAATTCACTACCGGCCTGGCTGTATCCTTTTTTGTGGTAACGCTTTTAATTACCCTGAGTTCAGGACCTTCTGGTGGAGGAAGTGAACAAAGCGTTATCCAGGAAAGAGCCAACAGAAATACAGCACCGGCTGCTAATTTACCCGCTCCCCAGGGAGATGTGCCTGTAAATCCGGGGCAGGGAGCTCAGCAACAACCACAACAGCCCCAAAACGAAAATACAAATTAAAAAGGATATTGTATGCCGAGGTGGTGGAATTGGTAGACACGCATGGTTGAGGGCCATGTGGGTGTTTTAACCTGTACGAGTTCGAATCTCGTCCTCGGCACTGTTCCTTTTCATGAAGTAAACTAATATAAAGAGGAGTGGTTATGATGAAATCTTTACATATTCTAATTGCGGTACTGCTTATAGCCGGTAGCCTTTTTGCTCAGGATCTTGAAGAGGCTCAAAGTCTTTTCAATGACGGTTTTTACGAAGAAGCCTTAAATATTACTAAACAAATAGTTGAAGAAAATCCGCAGAATGCTGGAGCTAATTTTCTTCTAGGTCGTATCTATTTTAAAATGGGAGAACTTTCCCAGGCCAATACTTACGTAAATAAAGCTATTAATATTGATCGTGGCAATCAGGAATATCGTGAAATAAGCAACAAGATGAGAAATTTTGCCAATTTGAGATCCGAAGCACAGCGGCTGGAAAGCAAAGGTAAATACGCTGAGGCAGTGCAAACCTATGAAGAAATGATTCAGGAAAATTCAAATTACGCTGCTGCCTACTTCCATGCTGCCCGGGTGTTATCCTTTAACCTGGACAAACCTGTGGAAGGCGCTGAATATCTTCGAAAAGCAATGGAGATTAAACCTGAAGAAGAAAAATTCCAGGAAATGTATAATGGTATCACCCAGAATTTACTTCAGAAAGGTATTACCAATCTAAAACGTAATAATTATAGCCAAGCACTTGATAATTTCAAAAAAGTAACTCAGGTTGATTCAACCAATTTTTATGGTTTCTACTTTTCTGGTTTGGCTAATTTTCACAATAGTAATTACGAACAAGCCATTGAGTATGCTGATAAAGTAATTCAACTCAATCCCCGCTATATCAAATCCTATATGCTGAAAGGGAAAACATACCGGGCTACCAACCAGCAACAAAAAGCTGTTGAAGCCTATCAAGCTGCTCTTGAAGTTGATGACCAATATGCAGATGCCTGGGATAAATTGGGTTCTGTCTATAACAAAATGAATGAAAACCAAAAATCAGCTGATGCTTATCAAAAACTCATCAAACTCCGGCCTGAAAATGGTCTGGCTTACACCAATCTAGGTGCTGTTTATAATCAGCTGGAAGAATATGAAAAAGCAGTAAAATATCTGGAAAAAGCAACAAAATACAGATCCGAAGAGCCAATCCCCTGGTATCGTCTTGCTGTGGCTTATAATGAAACCGGTCAAACAAAAAAAGCAATCACCGCAGCCAGCAATAGTTTAAATTATAAACCAAACTGGGGACCGGCTTTATTAGAATTGGGTAAAGCCGAACTCAAAGAAGGCCAGCGTTCAAAAGCCAAAGTTCACTTTAGCCAAGCAGCAAAAGACCCAAGATATGAAAGTAAAGCCCAATTTTATCTTGACAAGCTGGCTAACTAAAAATTTTATTACCAAAATTTAAATTGATCTATAAGGGGTGGTTTATAAAAATCACCCCTTTTTGCAATAAAAATTAAAAAACATATTTATTAAATTTAATTCCAGGCTGGAACAAAAAATTTATAATCACTCCTACATAAGAGATTTAAATGCTAAAAAAATTTATTCAGATCTTAATAATATTAACTATTGCTCTCTTCCTGTTTCAATGTTCATTAATAAAAATCGGTAAGAGACCTGAAATGAAAATTACACCAATACGAATAATACCTGCCCCCAAAAATCTCAAGCAACTTCCCGGTGAATTAATCATACGTAATGGCCTAAAAATTGTTGATAAATCCGATAATAGATTGAATAATGAATCTCAATATTTAGCCAAGAAATTGTCAAAGATTCTACCTGAAGAAAAAATTGGATTAGACGGACAGGATTCTCCTGATAATCTAACAAATATTGAACTGCAGCTGACTAATAATTTCAATAAAAAAGACTCTGAAGCTTATAGCCTGCATGTTCAAGATGATAAAGTCGTTCTTAAAGCCGGTCAACCTGCTGGAATTTTCTACGGTATTCAAACTTTTTTACAACTTCTTCCAGCCGAAGTCTTTAGCCGTCAGCAAAATTATCCCAAAGAAACTATCGCTATTCCCTGCCTAAAAATTGAAGATCAACCCCGCTTTCAATATCGGGGAATGCATCTGGATGTGGTCCGTCATTTTTTCCCGGTTTCTTTTGTAAAGCGCTACATTGATTACCTGGCCTATCACAAATTAAATACTCTCCATCTTCATTTGACTGATGATCAGGGCTGGAGGATTGAAATCAAAAAATATCCCAAGCTGACCAAGGTCGGATCTGTTCGCAAAGAAACTATTATTGGCAAAACCAATCAATACGATGGTAAGCCTTATGGTGGTTATTATACTCAGGACGAGATTCGCGAGATTGTTTCTTATGCTCAGGAAAATCACATTACTGTAATTCCTGAGATTGAGATGCCCGGCCATTCTGTTGCTGCTCTGGCAGCTTATCCTCAATATTCATGTACTGGCGGACCTTTTGAAGTTCGCACCCGCTGGGGAATTTCTCAGGATATTTTATGCGCTAGCAAAGATTCAACCTACATTTTTATGAAAAATATTTTAAAAGAGGTCATGGATCTTTTCCCTTCCCAAAATATCCATATTGGTGGAGATGAAGCGCCTAAAGACCGCTGGGAGAATTGTCCCGATTGCCAGCAAAAAATGGCTGAATTGGGACTTGAAGATGAAGAGGAATTACAGAGTCATTTTATTGAAGAGATTGGCAAATTTCTCAATAAGCACCACCGTGAATTAATTGGCTGGGATGAA
>JAIPJV010000024.1 GCA_021734005.1 Fidelibacterota bacterium | reverse complement strand
TTCTGGTCAGTGCTATTGCCGGTGGAACTGGTTGGTTCTACTGGGGTGGCTGGGCCAATGGAATTACCCTGTTTGAGGAAACTTCCGCTGGTTCTGCAGAATTTGATTCTCTGTACTGGTTTGATGAAGCACCGATCGCTGGTCCCAAAAACCTTCTCAATAACTGGCTTGTAGTAGATGACGCTGGAATTATCCATTATGGTGGATATGATGGCTGGGGAGTTGCTTATTACTATAAATCTTCAGAAGATGGTGGAGCAACTTTCAGTGAAGTGGCCTGTATTAGAGAAGGTCGGGAAGGCTTTCAGTCAGCTAATTTTGAAACTCATTCTGATCCTTATGGTGCCTCACTTCAGGCTTATGTAGATGAAGGTGCTGGTGATTATCGTGTATCCTGGGCTATAGTTGATCAGGGTAACAACCTATTTGTAGTTGAATCACCGGATGGTGGAATTTCCTGGGATTCAACGATGGTTATGAATGCTACCGATTATGAAGGATGGGGCACAGATTCCATAGTGCGTCCAAGTCAGTATTGTGATGGATTATACGATGGTGAAGGCAATCTACATGTCCTCTTTGATGCTCAATACTATCTTGATACTTCACAAACAGATGCCCGTCATCCCTATCCAGGAAATGGCCCGGATCAGCCTTATCTGGCCGATTACAAACCTAGAATTCAGCATTGGAGCGAAGCTAAAGGTGTTAGCAACGTAGCAATTTCACCCTATCCTTCTTCCGATCTTGGTGCAGCTTATGCATCTATGGCCGGACGTGGTACAGCCAGTTTAAGTTACAATCCTAAGATAGGATTGGACAAGGAAACTGGAATGATGTATGCTGCCTGGACACAGTTCAACGAAAATGAAGGTGGTATGGATGGAGAATCCTTTGTCGGTTACGGTGATGTTTATATGGCTGTAAGTCAGGATAGCGGTTCTACCTGGACACGAGCCAAAAACGTAACAGCTACACCAAACTTTGATGAGCGTGATGCAGATATGGCTCAGAATATTGTAGATGGGAAAGTTCATTTACTCTATACTGGTGATAATGTAGCCGGTTATCAATGGTCTGGTACAAGAACTGGAATCTTCCATCATGTAGTAGGTGAACCTGTCATTACTAATGTAGAAGAAGAAAATGACGTTGCAGTTGCTAATGAATTCAAACTTGAACAGAATTACCCCAATCCTTTTAACCCAACTACTCACATCAATTTTCAATTGCCAAAACACACTAATGTAACCCTAACTATTTATAATATTCTGGGACAGAAAATTAAGACTCTGGTTGATAAAAATATGACATCCGGTGTTCATTCTGCAATCTGGAATGGTACAAATGAATATGGTGTTTCAGTATCAAGTGGCGTTTATATATATCGCTTGAAAACTGCAGACGGACATACACAAGTTAGAAAAATGTTACTCCAGAAATAAAATGAGTTAAGTCTCTACAAAATAAAAGGGGCGTTTTTGCGCCCCTTTTATTAAATTTGCTGTTATCTTGTTAATTAATGAAAAAGTGGTCAATATGCTTGGAAAAAAAACACTTATTTTTGCAATTCTTACCCTAATTTTCCTGGGATGTGCTCCTAAAGATAAGGGCAATTATTTAGTTAAGGTTGATAAGTTCACTTTAAAACCAGAAACCTTTAAAAGACGGTTTACTTTATCTAAAAATTACAAAGACGCTGAAAAAATTGAAGAGACAGATATCACCGAATTTATAAATAACCATTTTCTGGAGTCGCTTTTACTCACTGCTGAATCTTACAATCAGAATCTGGATCAGGATAGAGAATTTCAGAACAAAATGGAAAATATCAGGAAGAATATTCTGGTAAATACAAATGGACTTCTATTTGAAAAGTTGATGCCTAAAGAATTTCAAGTGACTGATCAAGAAGTCAGGCAATTATATAATAGAATCAACTCTAAGATTAAAATGGCTAACATTCTTGTTACATCTAAACATCAAGCTAATATGATTTTATTGAAATCAGATAAAGGTGATTCTTTTGGTGAATTAGCCAAAAAATATTCTATTGACGTTAAATCATCGAGAAATGACGGAGTGCGAGATTCCTATATTACCAGGGGCAATTTTTCAGATCATTTTGAAGAAATTGTTTTCTCTCTTGAAGCCGGCGAAGTCTCAAAACCAATTAAAGATCACTTTGGCTATCACATTGTTAAAGTAATTGAAAAAGAAGATGTTACAAAAAAGCCTTTTAATGAGAAAAAAACAGAATTGGGCCAAAAAATACGCTCAAAAAAATATATCAATTTTTTAATTAATTTAAATTCAAATTTGAGAAAAAAGTATAATTTACAAATAAATGACAAACTTGTACCTCTATTAATTGACAACTTTAATAATGATAGACGACCGGGAAAAATTAAAAAAGAACAAATTCCGGAAGAAAAGTTATCTGAAACTATAATTGAATACAAAAACGGTTCCTGGAAATTAGAAAAATTAATCGACCATTTTAATAAATCACTTAGTCCTGTAATCTTTCTGTGTAAAGAAGATGTAGAATTTTATATAAACAAAGCTGTACAGGAAGATCTCAAATATCAGGAAGCTCTTTCCATGAATCTGCAAAACACAAAAAAATTTGATAGATTCTATAGGAAAATGGAGGAAAAGAAACTCAAAGAATACGGCAGAGAAAAACTTCTTTACTCAAAAATATCTGTTAGTGATCAGGAAATAGAAAAATATTATCAGAACCATCAGGATAAATATTCGGGTAGAGAATTGTCTGAAGTGAAAGCCTCAATCAAAAATGATATCCACAGCAAAAAATTGATCAATAAACGGAAAAATATTTTAAACAAACTATCTAAAAAATTTAATATTGATTATAATAAAGCGGCAATCCGGCAAGTTGCTGATGAATTGAATACAAATAAACAAGGGGAGAAGTAGTTTTGAACTTGACAGCACTTGACTGGAGCCTAGTATTTATAATGCTGTTAATCATGTCAGGTGGGATTTTCTTCGGCCGGAAACAGATGCGAAGTGTGGCTGATTATCTATCTGCAAATCGAAGTGCTGGTCGTTATCTTGTTAGTGTATCTGAAGGTATTGCCATGCTCGGGGCTATTTCGATTATTGCTTTTTTTGAGCAATTCTATGAATCCGGCTTTACTATGATGTGGTGGGACTTAACAATGATATTTTTCATCCTGATCGCATCGGCTACAGGATGGATTATTTATCGTTTTCGGGAAACCCGCTGCATGACAATGGCTCAATTTTTTGAAGTTAGATACAGTAAGAAATTTCGTATTTTTGCAGGAATATTATCCTTTGTTTCAGGATTGATTAATTTTGGAATTTTTCCGGCAGTTGGGGCTCGCTTTTTTATGTATTTTTGCGGTTTTTCAACGTCTTTTACAGTGCTAGGAATTACTTTTTCAACTTATGCAGTGCTTATGATTTTGCTCTTACTTATCTCTTTACTATTTGTCTTTACTGGTGGCCAAATTTCTGTTATAATTGCTGACTTTATTCAGGGTTCTTTTGTCAATTTGATTTTTGTTTTAATAGCTGTTTATTTTCTCTTCAAGGTAGACTTTACTACTATTTATGAAGCCTTATCCCAGGCTCCTCAGGAGGCTTCGTTGATTAATCCTTATGATACTGCTAAGGCTGAAGATTTTAATTTTTGGTTTTTCCTGATTGGTGTAATTGGCTATTTTTACAATACAATCTCCTGGCAGGGAACTCAGGCTTATAATAGTTCTGCTGAAAATGCTCATGAAGCCAAGATGGGTAAAGTACTCTCCATCTGGCGACAGGTTCCCCAAAAATTATTTTACGTTTTTATACCAGTTGTTGCTTTTACAATTTTGCATAGTTCCCAATACAGTCATATTGCTGATCAAATTACATCGGTATTAAATGGAATACCGGCCGAGAAAATACAAAGTCAGGTTCGGGTTCCCCTTGTCTTAACTAAAATGCTGCCACCTGGTTTGATTGGTGCTTTTGCTGCTGTTATGCTTGGAGCTTTTATAAGCACCCATGATACTTATTTACATTCCTGGGGCTCTATATTCATACAGGATGTGCTTTTACCATTTCGCAATAAAAAACTCAAAAAAGAAGATCACCTTAAATATTTGCGAGCTTCCACTGTTGGTGTAGCAATTTTTATATTTTTCTTTAGTCTGTTATTCAGGCAAACCCAGTATATAATGATGTTTTTTGCAGCTACAGGAGCAATATTTGTAGGAGGAGCAGGTGCGGTGATCATAGGCGGGCTTTACTGGAAAAAAGGAACAACAACTGCGGCCTGGTCGGCTTTGATCACTGGATCATTAATTGCAACTTACAAAGTGGTGATTACTCAAATTAATCCTGATTTCCCGATTAATGGACAGTGGATCTGGCTTTTATCAATGGTTGCGGCTTCATTAGTCTATGTTGTTGTTTCTCTGGTCGAAAACAAAGAGGTTAACCTGGATAAAATTCTTAATCGTGGAAAGTACAAAATTGAAGACGATAAAATAAAAATTAGAAAAAAACAAATTGTAGGGATTAAAAAATTATTAGGCGGTGAAGAATTTTCTAATATTGATCGCTTCATTTACCTAATAACCTATATTTATATTGCTTTTTGGCTGGTAATCTTCATTGGTGGAACTATTCTTTATTTTACTGTGGGATTTACTGAACTGCAATGGATGTCTTTCTGGAAATTTTGGGTAATAATAAATGTCATTATCGCCAGTGCAGTTTTTGTTTGGTTTACTTTTGGTGGCATTAAAAATTTAAAAACTATGTTTGAAAGACTAAATACACTTGAGAGAGATAGTAGTGATGATGGTGAATACTCTCATAATAAGTCATGATATAAAAAAGAAGAGGAACAAATTATCATGTTTTGGAATAACAAAAAAATACTCATAGTCGGTTTTTTGATATTTTGCACAGTTTTGCAGGCTCAGACTGGAAAAATTCGAGGGCAGGTAATTGATAAAGAGTCGGGAGAACCATTATCAGGAGTTAATGTTATCTTACGAGGTGCCTCCGGTATAGGAACTGCTACCGATATGAATGGTAATTACATTCTATTGAATGTTTCGCCCGGTAAATATGAGATGGCTTTCAGCATGATGGGATATCAACAATATGTTGTTAAAGATGTGGATGTTTCAGTAAATAGAACTACAACTATCGATGCTGGACTCAGTCCAGGTACAATTCAAGGTGAATCAATAGTAGTTCAGGCTGAGCGGATAAAAGTTAAAAAAGATCAAACCAGTACAGTTAAAAACATCAGTTCCGATAATATTTCTACACTTCCTGTTGAAAATATTGATCAGGTTGTCCAAATGCAGGCTGGTGTTGTTCAGGGCCATTTTAGAGGCGGACGTTCTGGTGAGGTTTCTTACATGATTGATGGGATGCAGATCAATGATAGCTATACTGGTGACTCCAAATCTGTTAATCTAGATCCTGATGCTGTTCAGGACATGGAAGTAATAACCGGTATATTTAATGCTGAATACGGCCGCGCTATGAGCGGTATGGTAAATATTATTCCTAAAGAAGGTGGAAGCACATTTGAAGGAAAAGTCAGTGGCCTGTTTTCAAATTATTATACTGATAATACGGACCTATTTATAGGTCTTGAACCTACTGAAGTGACCCGCAATCAGGATTATAGCATAAACCTTGGCGGTCCCATTATCAAAGATAAGATCACTTTTTTTACCAATCTTCGTTATAGAGATATTCTTGGTCATCTCAATGGTATCAGACGCTTTAATCCTGGTGATTATAGTGATTTATCAAGACCTTACTACGTCACAGGCAAGGCACCCAATACGCCCTGGGGTGTTTATGAGAAGGAATTTGATTTTTATAGATATCCGGAAAAATATGAAGGAATTGATACAGATAGTCTTGTCAACACCTTGACCGGAATACCGCAATTTTATTCAGAACATACTGGCGACAGTGCCTATGTGCCTATGAACTGGAGCAAAAATCTGAACTTTTTGGGCCGCTTAACTTTGAAGCCTTTTAGTAAATTTAAAATAAATCTTACTTATATTAACAATAGTGATGAGTGGCAGGGATATGATTTTGGAAGTAGATTCAGTCCTGACGGCAGGCAGACAAATTACAGAAATTCCTACTCTTATCAGATGCGGATTAACCATATGTTATCTACGAAACTCTTCTACAATTTAAGTTTTGGTGGCGATTATTTAAAACAGGAAAGTTATTACTACAAAGATCCTATTGATCCCCGCTATACCCGCAATAGTGGCTTACCGCCTGGCTATAGTGGAAGATCATCATCAAAAATATCCGCAAAAGGGGATATTACCTGGCAGGTTAATAAACACCACAGTATTAAAGCCGGTTTTGATGCTATTTATCATGAAGTTTCCATTTTTAATAAACCTGTTCGGAATGTGTATCGAAATGAACCGGCCCTTTACGATTCTATAATCTATGATTATGAAAATGAAAAAGTGATCTTACCAGAAGGTCTTTATGAACTGGAATTAGTGCCTGATACAGTGTTTGGAATGGATAATTATACCAAAAATCCCTATGAATTTTCTGGATTTATCCAGGATAAAATGGAATTCGAAGACATGACAATTAATATTGGTTTGCGATATGATTATTTTAATTCCAATACAATCTATCCAACGAATTATCGTAATCCTGCCAATCAAATCTATTATCCTGATTCTTTGAGGGATGAACGCTACTCAGATTATCCTGATGCAGAACCGCAAATTCAGCTTTCACCCCGATTTGGTTTGTCCTATTCTCTAAGTGACGTGGCCTCTTTACATTTTGCTTATGGACATTTCTTTCAGATGCCTCAACTCAGTCACTTTTATACAAATCACAGATTTCTCGTGGGTGAAAGAGATTTTACATCAACTTTGGGTAATCCTAACCTGGATGCTCAAAAGACTGTCAAATATGAACTTGGTCTGCAACAGGAATTGATGCCTAATCTGCTGCTTGATGTTTCTATATTCTATAAGGACATTTACAATTTAACTACTGTCAAAGTTCGTGAAACATACAACCGGGTTAGATATGGTTTGTATGGAAATAAGGATTATGGAAATACTAAAGGTCTCGAATTGAAGCTTGATTATTTTAGCCGACCCTGGAGACTGGGAGTCAACTATACTCTCATGTACACCAGAGGAAATGCCAATAATCCAACTTCAACTTATAATGCCATTAGTGGAAATGTAGATCCAGTTCCTGTTTTGATACCAATGTCCTGGGATCAGAGACACACATTTAATATGAGTCTTGGCTATGTTCAAGAAAATTACGGCATTAATCTGGTTGGATATTTTAATTCAGGAACACGATATACCTGGGACCCAATTGATGAATCCCGCTTAGAAAAAGTTAGACTTTATGATAATAATGCAGTCGGACCGTATTCCATTTCAATTGATCTCAAATCTCATTATAGCATAGATATCTCAGAACAGTTCGCAATGAAATTTACTCTATCTGTTTATAATCTTTTTGACAGATTAAATGTCGGTACAAATCCTGTTACAAGTCAACCTTATGTTAATAATACTACAGGACAGGCTAATGTAATTATTGAAAGAGAAGAAACAATTGAACAGTATCGGTCAAATTTTCTAGAATATCAAGAGTCCTATGTAAATCCTGGCGTTTATGTCACTCCCCGGGAAGTAAAATTTGGTGTTAATATATTATTTAAGTAAAGATAAAATATGAGGAAGATTATGAGAAACACAAAACTATTATTTCTAAGTTTGGTTATATGTGTATTTTTTAGTCTGGGGCATGCTGCTGGACCTTATCGTGTTGGTACAACTTCAGGTAATTTTCTGGAATTGGGCTTTGGAAGTGCCGGAGTAGCCATGGGTGATGCTTATGTGAGCGTTGTTAATGATATTAGTTCTGTGTACTGGAACCCGGCAGGATTAGGTTATATGGAAAAGAATGAATTGACTTCGAATATCCAGCCCTGGGTCGTTGATATTAATTTTTCCATGGGCGCTTTTGCTTATACCAATCCGGTTCTAGGTACGTTTGCCCTTAGTTTTATTAATACAAATTATGGTGAAGAAGACGTGACTACAATGGATTATCAGGAAGGAACTGGAGAAACATATACTGGTCAGGATCTCAGCCTGCAATTCTCCTACGGCAGAAAGCTGGCTCAATGGTTTTCTTTTGGTGTAACTGGAAAATATATAAACTCCAGGATCTGGAGAACAAGCGCTTCTGCTTTTGCCCTTGACTTTGGCTCCATTGTTAATACGAATTTTCTAAACTGGACTGGCGAACCAGGCCATGGTCTCAATATTGGTATGTCGATTAGTAATTATGGAACAAGATTACACTATGATGGCAAAAATATTAAAGAGCGACTTGACCCATCAGAAAATGAAGGTAATTATGCTTATGTTCCAGTAAAATATGAAACTGGAGACTGGGAATTGCCACTTTTATTCAGAATTGGTGTTTCTTTCTCACCCATCCTAACTGATCATCATCGCTTAATCTTGAGTACCGATGCTCTGCATCCGAATAACAATTCAGAATATATTAATGTTGGAGCTCAGTATAGCCTTACAGTTAATCCTGTTGGCGAATTTTATCTCAGATCAGGTTACAAAGGCTTGTTAATGGATGATGCTCCTTATGGAGTTACTTTTGGTGGTGGATTGGAAATGAATCTGCTTGATAATTATGGCGTTTCTTTCGACTATGCAGCCCGTGATATGGGAGTTCTCGGCTACTTGCATTCTTATAGTTTCGGATTTTCATTCTAAATATATATAAATAGGTGAAAGGTATGAAAGTTATAAAAAAAGCAATACTAATAATTCCATTAATATTTGGTTTTGTTTTAGGGCAGGATGCTTTACCTGATGATCCTCCCGGAAATCTATCGAATTTAAAAACAGGCCAGCTGGATGGAAATCGAATTATTAGTGTTTTCCAAAATAATACTAAACTTGGTCAAGGCAAAAATAGAGGAACCGGGATAGAATTTTGGCCTTCAGAATATAATGCAACTCAAATAAGTTCTGAGACTAAATTCCTGGTAGGCGCAAAAGTTTATCTTGACGCTGATGACAATCCAATTCAAGACCCTGACCAAACTGCAACTGCTGTTGATTCAATTTATTTTCTCGAGAGTGATGGCAATCAAGCAAAGAACGGTTTCGCTCCAGTAGAGGGCTATTATTTAGAAGGGTCACCAACTCCAGCAATTAGTGATGATCCTAATACCTGGCCTATGACCTGGCCGGATGTTACCTGGACAAATAGTGAAAAATACTGGAATGGTAGGAGAGGGAAAAATTATACAAATTCTGATCTGGAAGCCTACTTTGTGGCTAACGATGCATCCAATAAAGAACATATTGATAAATACAAACCAATGGATAATGATGAGTGGGGTGGACTTGGACTGAGAACTGAAGTACGATCATTGCAGTGGAAACAGTATCCCATGGATAACACAATTATTTGGGAATATGAAATCTCTAATACGTCAAATTATACATTGCCGGATATTTTTGTCGGATTATACCGGGATAATGGCATCGGAGGAGATGAGTATTATCATGGTGAAATGCTCTATATTCCCGATTCGATGAAAACTATTTTTGAATGGGATACCAATTTTTTACCTAATGAGCGTCCCGATCATCCCGGTGTAGTAGGATTGACTAGCACAACCACACCGGATAATAGTAACGATGGCCTAGATAATGATGGCGATGGACTGGCAGATGAGAGTCAAACCAATGATGCCGGATCGCGTGTATCTGGATTTACAGGTGTAAGTAATGTTCCTGATTTTTTATCCTATTTTAATTTCGATTCTTCATTTGCAGAGAAAGCTTATTGGAGCGGTGATGAAGACCGGGATTGGAAAGATGGAACAGACACAGATGGGAATGGTATTTACGATTACGGCTATGATTCACCAGGCGATGATGTTGGCAAAGATGGAATCGGACCTTATGATATTGGCTATGAAGGGCCTGATGAAGGTGAAGGTAATCACATGCCAGATCAGGGAGAACCAAATTTTGGTATGGTTGATAATGATGAAGGTGATCAGGTCGGCGCAACTAAATATTCCATTCTTGATAAAAATAATTTTGATTCAAATTACGGTTTCATGGATAATAAATCACTGGTTGATTTCCTAAATGACGATGATCACAACTTAAAGGCCAATGTTGTCTCTAATTACGTTCAATTATTAGCCTCTGATAATTTTACCTTCCCTAATAGTAAGACCACAACTTTTTCCTATGCTGAAATTCATTCCGCCGACCCTTTAAGCGGATTAATGAATTTTAATAATAGTTTCTCTGCTCCCGATCTTTTTAATCGTAAAACCATTCTTGACAAAGTTGTTAGTGAAGATTTTCAATTTATGAAACCGCCTGTCAGACCTGAAGTCAGTGCTTCAGCGAGCGATGGCAGAGTGACCATAGTCTGGGATGATATTGCCCGTCAATTTGGCAATCAACCCTTTCTAAATGATATAAATAATTTTGAAGGCTACAAAGTCTATCGGGCCACAGATGCTAATTTACAGGACGCTCTGGAAGTCACTGACGGATACGGAGTCTTGTTTAAATATAAACCTATTGCTCAGTATGACCTGGTCAATGGAAAATCTCAATTTGTAAATTACGGCGCTGAACGAGGAAGTGGATTTTTCCTTGGCTCAGATATTGGTGTCAAAAATTTCTTTATAGACAACAGTGTCCAAAATGGTGTAAAATATTACTATGTAGTCACTGCTTACAATAGTGGAACTTATCAGGTTGGTGATGGAGTTGCCCCTCTTGAATCCGATTTTGTTCTTGAACCAGGCAATTTTTCTGAAAATGTCGTAGCAGTAACTCCAAGAATTTCAAGTGCAGGCTTTAAAGGGGCTGGAATAGAAGTTACCGGCCGTGATGCTCTTGGTACGGGAACGGTTGAGCCTGAAATTTTTGTTGACGCAAATATTGAACCCGGCCATGAATATAAGATGGTCTTTGAATCAGAAGAGGGTCCGCCTGGTGGTTCTTCTTATTATGTTGACTGGGCCTGTATCTATAGAACCGAGGGCTTTAAAATATATGATATTACTGATGTAGAAGACGATACTTCGACTGGCGAAATTGTTTACTATGAAAATAGCAAAAAGTATAATGCCCAGAATTTTTATTATGATCGCTATGATGATGCGGAATGGAATCATGCTCCTGATGGTTGGGTTGTAATGGACACAGCCACAACACTTGAAACGGCCTCTTTTGACGGTCTTAAAGTCAATTTTAGCGTGCCTTCTCAAGTGGCTTATCTCGACAAAGAAAAAACTGGTTGGCAAACTGGTAGTAGTCCTTATAACTTGCAAGTTGCGGAAATGAGATATAAAAAATACATGGCTTTTGACTATGATATAATCTTTACTGATAATGATAGCGCTTATACAACTGTATCTAATAATACTCTTGTTTATGATTTCAATAAGGAAAAAATTGAAAATGTTCTATTCGATCAGTCTTATAATTTTTATGTGTTAAATTGGTCAGTAACTGATTCTCTCGGAAATCCTGATACTGCTGATATTGTTACCTGGGATAAAAATAACAATGGTGAATTTGATCTTGATGAAGATGCCCTATTACTCGGTCATAGTACTTATTCCCGACGTGGTGGTTGGAAGTTCAATAGTACTCTTTTGGCTGCTATTCTTGATTTTAATGATGCTGAATCTGAAACCCAATTACCCCAGCCAGGTGATGTTTTTCAAATTCGGTATCAAAGACCTTTCTTTGATGGCGATTATGTGACCTTCAGGGTTAATGGTTATGATACTGAAGATCCCGAAAAAATTAGCAGCAATATGGATAAAATCCAGGTAGTTCCCAATCCTTACATTTTTACCAATATTTCCGAACCGGCAGGTGAACAGGGAAATTGGCAGAGAAGAATGATGTTTACTCATTTACCTGAGAGATGTACAATCAAAATTTATACAATAACCGGTCTCCTTGTAGATGAACTGGTTATCAATAATTCTTACAGAGAGTCAATGTCAGCAGGAAATGTTGAAGATGTTGGAAATGGTATCGCCTATTGGGATCTTACTAATAAAGATGGTAAGTCGGTTGCTCCTGGATATTACATATACAGAGTCACATCAGAAATTACCGGCGAAACCATTATGGACAAGTTTGCTATTATCAAATAGAATGGAGAGTAAGTGGAGAAGTTATGAAAAAAATATTGTTTGTAATTTTATTTTTTAGCCAATTAATCCTATCACAAACAAGTGTTCCCAATGATGGAGCCGGGGATGTTAGGCATAATCGAAAAGGATTTATGGACGGTAACAGAGTTTACCTTCAGTTTAGGAATACAACTGAACTGGGCGACTGCTGTGATTTGGGTTATCCTGTAGCAATCTGGCCTAATAATTATAACTCAACAAAATCTCATGATGGAATCTGGTTTCAGATAGGTGCCCGTGTATTTCTCGATACTGCTCGTAATGAAGTTGTTGATGATTTGACTCAGGTTGAAAATAGTGAAAATATAGATACTCTCTATTATGTTCAAACTAATACCCGGGAGGCTTCTGACACTCCTCCTGAAGGTGGTTACAAATGGGCAATTTATCCAACAGACGGTTATCATAGTCTAACATCAGAGACGCCGGCCATGAGTGACAAACCTGAAAGCTGGCCTAAAAATGGCTGGCCTGCTGTTGGCAGTAATGGCCAGGATACTCTGATCTATCCCGGCAGCTGGAATGGTCGTTTTGGCCAGGATGTCTTTAAAGCGGATTTATCCTGTTATTTTGTTGCTAATGATGCCCAGGATCTGGAAAAAATAAGAGAAGACCGTTTTGAGGGAAGAAGGTATTATCC
>JAIPJV010000023.1 GCA_021734005.1 Fidelibacterota bacterium | reverse complement strand
TAATCTCTTCGAGATTTTCGGGATTAACCTTAGATTAATTAATGACTCCCAAAAACTGAGTTTTTTCATAGGTAATATCTAAATATATATTTATCATGTAATTAACTACTATTTTTGTAGGAGTCATGAATTAATCAGGTAAAAAATAATTAGGATTTGGAACGTTTTTATAAAATTAGGAGGCAGGTAAATTTTGGTAGGAATGCATTCCATTATATAATATAAAAGCACCCGTGTGTAAATAGATACACAACGGATGCTTTTAAGATTTTGAAATAATTGAATATTCAAAAACTTTATTCTTTTTCAGAAGTAAGTTTGTCAATTTGTTTTTGCAGTTCTTCAAAATCAGACTCAAGACTTTGAACCTTTCTGGAAGTCCTTCTCAGCAATTGACGAAGATCTTGATACTGATCACGAGCATCTTTTCTAACCTCATAAATGCGATCATTGAGTTCAGTTTGGCTTTTCTTCAAACCATCAAGTGCAGTTTCTGTCTGAGACCGGAAAGCCTGAAAAACGTAATCAATGGAATCAACTTTATTGTTGAATTGATTATAAGTTTCATCCAATTTCTGGTCAAAATCTTTCAATTTGCCCTGGAAATTACGAATATGTTTGCCACGCCCTTCAAACATTAATTCGAGATCATGAACACGATGATCAAATTTATTAACCTGGATTGACTGGAGGGAATCTTTGGAGTTCAAAACATCCATACGTGAATTTACTTTATTGAATTTTACACCGTAGAAAATAGCTACACCGGCAAGGATTACGATTGCAATTGTTTTAATAACTTCTTTCATCAAACACTCCCATATTAAATTAGTTATTTGTAAATAATGGTCTTCTAGATTGTAAAAGATACCTTCAAATTTAAAAAATTAAAATAAATATTCAATGTATTAATTAGAATCTTGCCAAAAAAATTAACTCATCAATGCTGATCAACAACATTTATACCCTTTCCACATTCACAATGACCTACTTTTATATTGTTTTTGGTAACTGAAAAATAGCTGCGTTCTATTAATAAATTTCCGCAGGCGGGACAATAGGTGTTATTATGTTCATCAGACCTAACATTGCCTTCATAAATATATTTTAGACCCTGCTCTTTTGCAATTTCGTATAGAGTATCAAGCTGACTTTTTGAAGTGGATGGATGATCTTTCATTTTGTAAGCAGGATGAAAGGCCGATAAATGCAGAGGCGTTTCTTCACCTAAATTTTCTTTAATCCAGTTAATAAATTTTTTGAATTCTTTGGGGCTGTCATTGAGTTCTGGAATGATCAGATTAGTTATTTCAATAAAGGTTCCATGTTTTTGCATTGCCAGAATGGCATCCAAAATGGCTTGCAGGCGACCTCCGGTATATTCTCGATATAATTCATCAGTGAAAAATTTTATATCCACATTGGCTGCATCAATATTAGGATAGATGTCATTCACCGCCTCTTCAGTTATAAAACCATTGGTAACCATGATTGTTTTGATATCCTGCTGGTGAGCAATTTTGCTTATATCCAGTAGATATTCCCCAAAAATCGTTGGCTCATTGTAAGTAAAGGCTATGGAATCACAGCTTTTTTTGCGGGCTAATTTAACAATTTCCTCGGGCGACATAGCCTGCCTCTGTTTGCGAAATTCGCCGCGGGCTAATTGCCAATTTTGACAAAATTTACAGGTCAAATTGCAACCGACTGTACCAATTGACAAGGCCCGGCTTCCCGGATAAAAATGGTATAAGGGTTTTTTTTCAATTGGATCAACATTAAGAGCAGCGGGATGACCATAAACAAGAGAGTATAATTGGCCATCATTGTTCTTGCGAACATTACAAATTCCGGATTTTCCTGGAGAAATTAAGCAGTGATGAGGGCAGAGTTTACATCGGACTTTTTGTTCCTTATCTTCAACCCACCATTTCCCAAATTCCATGGATTGACCTTTGTTTTTAATTCAGTAAGTACAAATTAATCTATAAAACTATGAGTTTTATGTCAAATTTGTAGCAGGCGGTTTAATAGAACCGTTTATGATTATCAAAAATATCTGCTTCTTCCTTTAATGCTGCAATCCAGCTAGAGTAAAATTGATTGCGTTTGGTAGTCATAAGCTGGCTGCGCAAATCAGATCTTTTCTTCTGAAAAGCCTGTTTGTCAAATTCTTCTCGTTCATTGACTTTGGCGAGAACATAATTATTGTTACTTTGAACCGGTTTGCTGGTTTGGCCGGCTTCCAATTCAACAAGCACATCTTTGATACTATTTTCACGATTCAATGCCGATGTTCCACTTATTGTATTTCCGGTGTAACGTTTATATTGATAAGCTGAATTCTTCTCAGCAGCAGATTTTAATGAAGAAGCACCGGAAAGTTTATCATAAATATCCAGAGCTATTTGTTCCAGCTTATCCATTCTTTTTTCCTGGACTAATTGATCCCGAATCTGTTCTTTGATTTCGGCCAGTTTGGTGTAATGTTCATCATTGATGCTGGTTAATTTGCAAATCACATAAGCATCATTGGATTTGAAAACGTCAGAAATAGAACCTGTAGAACTGGTCGAAAAGGCAAAACGGGAAGCCTCAGGGAAATAACCTAAGCCTCTGATATAGCGTGTATCGGGTGTTAAAGGAGGTGTTTGCTGAATCTCATAACCGCTGGAATCAGCCGCAGTTTCAAAGCCCATTTCATTAGCGTCAAAGGCAAAAAGATTTGCTTGGGATTCAACCTTGTTTTCTGTCTCAGGGCCGGTTTTTATCTTGAGAAGAATGTGACGCGCTTTAACTTTTTTCTGACCATCTTCAGTTTTTGTGTCTTCGACTTTAATGAGATGATAGCCATAGCGGGTCAGAACAGGACCGACAAATTCACCTTCTTCAGCATTAAATGCGGCTTCAGCGAATTTCGGAGCCATTTGATTTTTTGTAAACCACCCCAGGTCACCACCTTTATCCTTGGTCCCCGTATCTTCTGAATATTCTGTTGCTACAGTTTTGAATTCCTCTCCGCTTTCAATCCGTTCTTTTAAATCCAATATATCTTCTTTAGTTAATTGTGTGTCAGCAGGTGAAGGAGTAATGGAAAAGGAGACGTATTTCAATTCCCGTTTTTCAGGAACGTGATACTTTTCCTTATTTTCTTTATAATATTTGCTGATTTCATGATCAGTGACTTCGAAACTGTCGGAACTTACTAGAGAATAAGGCAGAGTCAAGGTTTCAAAGTCCATGGTTATATTTTCTTTGATGAATTTTTCTTTAATTTCCCATTCAGGAACATCGACAAGATTTTGAACAAGATTGTTGAGTTTTTGATAAGGTAGAGTGGATTTGATCTGTTGTTCAACTGGATACCATTCATTACCTTGAGGATTATTGAGTCTTTGTAGATATTTTTGGTAATCAAATTGTCCTTCTTCGTTTTGAAAAGCGGGAGCATTCCTCAAAAATTGAGGCGGGCTTGTACGCAAATAATTATAAATTTCTTCACCAGAAGTTTCCAGATTATATTTTTCGATTACTTCGCCCAGTAAAACTTCATTCACATACTGATTCCAGACTCTGTCTGAAACGGCACTGTACATGCGATTATTGATTGTCTGACCATTTTCCCGCATTTGGCTGATTTGATTTTGCACCATGTTCATAAATTGCTGAGCTTTAAGCTTTTGGTCATTAACAGAACCGGCCAGATTACGATTTTTTCGTTCGCCGGTAAAAACTTCAACCAGATTAGCACCCCGAATTAAACCACCAATGGTCATACCAAGAACAAATAAAATTAAAGTTGCCCATAAGATAATATGGGTATTATCTCTAAGTTTTTGCATTACACCCATGTTAAAAAAACCTCCAAATTTCAATTACTAAAAAAAATCTCTTATAGCGACGGTAAATATAACCAAAATTTTAGGTTGAGGCAAATAATATAAAGGCTTTTTTTTACGATTCCATTATCTTTTGCAAAAAATGAGGATATATTTGATTTTTAAATTGTTTTAATTCTCCTGCAAATTGTCTTTTTTAATTAATTTAAAGTGGTTGACTAGTCCCTTAATTAAATTATTTGCAATTTGGAATGTAGTAAGTATAAATTGTAAAGAGATGAAAGATAAAAAAATACCAATATTTCCACATAGAAACAATGAAACTGTGAAAAATATTATTTCAGCCAGTCGTCGTACAGATTTACCTGCTTTTCACGGTCGAGATTTTCTCGCAGCTGTTAGGTCAGGTTTTGTTGATGTACCCAATCCATTTTCTGGTAAAAATTATCGAGTTTCGCTAGCACCCGCTGATGTGGCCGCTATTGTTTTTTGGTCTAGAAATTACGAACCCTTTTTTCCAATTCTTGATAAAATTCGTGAAAAATACCAGGACCGGTTTGTTTTTCATTTTACAATTACTGGTTATGAGAACGAAGCCAAGCAAATTCTGGAACCCCGGGTTCCGGATACAAAAAAATCCATTCAAACGCTGCAAAGACTAGCAGAAAAATATGGTTCTGAGAAAATATTCTGGCGATTTGATCCAATAATTTTTTCGAATCTAACTCCGCCAAAAGAAAGATTACGAAAATTTTCTGCTCTATGTGCTGAAATAAGTGGTTTTGTAAATCGTTGTTATTTTAGTTTTATTGACCTTTACAAAAAAGTTGAACGCCGTCTGGAAAGATATCAGGAAGCCTTAAAATTGGATAATCCGAAAAAATCAGGGTTGTATGAATTTTCAGACCAACTCCAAAAAATTGCCCGGCAACATCAACTCCCTCTTTTTAGCTGTTGCGAAGAAAAAATAGTTGAAAATACCGGCATAACGCAAGGCCATTGTGTTGATGCACCCTATTTATCGAAATTATTCCCCTCAATAAACTTTTCACAAAAAGTGAAACCCACCCGAAAAGATTGCGGTTGTTATTCCAGCCGGGATATTGGTCAATATGATACCTGCCAATACGATTGCCTGTATTGCTATGCTAATAAATAAAAAAAGGCTCTTCAATTGAGAAGAGCCTTTTTAAAAATTGAGTGATAGTATTTAGTCTTTAGTTAACCTGTTCAACCTTTTTGACATCGGGAATAGCATTCTTCAAAGCGCGTTCAATTCCCATTTTCAAAGTCATGGTGGCCATTGGACAACCACCGCAAGCGCCTGTCAATCGAACTTTGACAGTGCCTTCGTCGGTAACCTCTACAAGTTCGACATCACCGCCATCAGCTTGAAGGCCGGGCCGAACTTTATCTAATACTTCTTTTACTTTATTTACTTCCATTTTATTGCTCCTTATTTATTCACATTGTTAAAAAAAACACAAAGATATAATATCATTCTCAAGATCATGTTAGATTTTAAGCATTATATATTGGAAATCAAAAAAATAAAATAGTTACAAATGTGGGTTTAGCCTGAAAAATTCATTAACATTCATTTTTCACCTTACAGGCCGAATAATCTCTTCGAGATTTTCGGGATTAACCTTGGATTAATTAATGACTCCCAAAAACTGAGTTTTTTTCATAGGTGATATCTAAATATATATTTATCATGTAATTAACTACTATTTTTGTAGGAGTCATGAATTAATCATGTTAGAACAATTAAATGAGTAATCCTGCGGGTTTTTTAAAAAGCGATTTGTGAGCGTAAATAATTAGCAAAATTTTTTTTGTCTTCTAGATAAAAAATGATTAACATTTTGTGTTGATATTTATAGCCAGTAATATTAAACATTTGACAATGTGAAATAATTCACAACGTTTCATTTGTTACAATGGTATAAGTGTTTTGCATGTTCAACGTGCGATTTTTAATTTCCGTGTCTTTGATAATGAGTTAAAATATAAATCTAAACTTTAAGGAGAGGATTATATGGCAAAAATTTTAATTGTAGACGATGATTATGATTTTGTCTCAGGCGTTAAAACTGTTCTCGAAAGTGCTGATCACGAAGTGACTGCCGCTTATTCCCGTGAAGAGGGAATGAAACTTTTCGAACAGGAAGAACCCGATCTGATAATCCTTGATGTCATGATGGATGAACCCGATGATGGTTTCACCATGGCTCAGGATTTGAAAAGAAAGCATGCTAAAGCATCTGTTCTGATGCTTTCTAGTGTCGGTCAGGTTACTGGACTTGAATTTGATAAAGACGATGAAATGGTTCCAGTCGATGCCTTTGAAGAAAAACCGATTATGCCTAACAAATTGCTAGAAAAAGTAAAAGAGCTGCTTAATAACTAAAGGAGGACTAATGCAGGTTATTGAACGAGAAAAGGTTAAAACTGATATAAACGACCTGAAAAAAAAGTATGGTGATGACCGTTCTGCATTGTTGCCGATTTTACACGAATTGCAGAACAAATATAATTATCTATCCGATGTAATTATGCAGGAAACAGCCCATTCATTGGACATTCATCCTGTTGAAGTTGAAGGAGTAGTCAGTTTTTACAGTTTTTTCAGAACTAATAAAAAACAGGGCAAATACGTTATTCGCCTCTGCCAGACAATTTCCTGTGATCTGGCTGGCAAAGAAAATGTAGCCCGTCAACTGGAAAATGAACTGGGAATAAAATTTGGTGAAACAACAGAAGATAGAATGTTCACTCTCGAATATACAAATTGTATGGGGATGTGCGACAAAGGACCGGCTATGATGGTCAACGATCGTCTTTTTGCCAGCGTTACCCCTGACAAAGTTTCCCGAATCATTGCTGATTGCAGAAATAATTTTATCAAAACTAATTTTCCCGATATCGTACCTTCCAATGTAGTGAAGACCGGACCAATTCTGGAAAGCGATACCGACAAAAATGCTGGCCTTAAAAAGGCACTTAAGATGAAACGACCGGATATTATCTCAGAAATTAAAGAATCTGGACTAAAAGGCCGGGGCGGAGCAGGGTTTCCAACTTCTGTAAAATGGCAACTGGCTGCTGCTGCAAAAAGCGACAAAAAATATGTTGTCTGCAATGCTGATGAAGGCGAGCCAGGCACATTCAAGGATCGTTATCTTCTGTACCAGCATACTGATAAACTCCTGGATGGTATGACAATCGCTGCCTATGTACTGGGAGCCAAAAAAGGTTATATCTATCTACGCGGTGAATATATGCATCTCAAGAATATGTTGCTGGAGAAGATAGAAAAACGTAAGGAAGAAAATCTATTAGGCGAAGATATCCTTGGAAAAGGAATTGAATTCGATCTTGAATTGCGCATGGGAGCCGGTGCCTATGTTTGTGGTGAGGAAACCGCTCTTATCGAATCTCTGGAAGGAAATCGAGGTGAAGCTCGAAATAGACCACCTTTTCCAACCGATGTTGGCCTTCAGAATCATCCGACCACAGTTAATAATGTAGAAACTTTTATTGATTCTGCATTAATTTGTGCTCAGGGTGCAGATTGGTTCAAAGACCATGGCACAGATCGATCCACTGGTACAAAATTATTTAGTGTATCCGGTGATTGTGAAGATCCTGGTATTTATGAACTACCTTATGGTATTACAATCAGAGATATGTTAAGTGAAGTTGGTGGCGAAGATGCCAAAGCTGTTCAAGTTGGTGGAGCTGGTGGTCAGTGTATTCCTGCCAAACAATTTGACCGCAAAATTAGTTATGAAGATGTGCCCTCAGGCGGATCGATTATAGTTTTTGGACCTGATAGAGATATGCTCAAGGTTGCCAAGAATTTTATGGAATTTTTTGTGGAAGAATCTTGTGGACAATGTACTCCCTGCCGGGAAGGCAATCCCAAACTTCTGGAAGGTATTGAAATGCTTGAACAAGGACGTTGTTCGTCCTCTTATCTGGATGAATTGATTAAATTAGGTGAGACCATGCAAGTTTCATCAAAATGTGGTCTCGGGCAATCAAGTCCTAATGCATTCCTTTCGATTGTAGAGAATTTTAAATCTGAAGTTCTTGGCCGCGTGCCGCAGAAAGTTTAAGGAGGAAAAATAATGACTGATAATAAAGAAAAACTGGATTTTACTGAAGATAAAAGTTCCAGAAGACCAAAAAGTACCACGCCTTCGACAGTAAAAAAGCCGGAGAATACTGATGCTCTCGGAGCCATGATAAAAGTTACTATCGATGGCAAAGATATTAAAGTTCCTATGGGAACAACTATTTTGGAGGCAGCCAAAGAACTTGGGATTACGATCCCCACACTGTGTGATCACAGTGATCTTTGTGTTGCCGGTGTTTGCCGGATTTGTGTCGTAGAAGTAGAAGGACAAAATAATCTGCAGGCTTCCTGTGCCTATCCGATTACTTCTCCGATTAAGGTTCATACCCATACCCGCAAGGTCAGACAAGCCCGTCGTCATGTTCTCGATCTGATGCTTTCCAAACATTATGGCGAATGTTACAGCTGTGTCAGGAATGGCAATTGTGAACTTCAGGATCTGGCTGATCAATATGGTGTCGATTTCTACCGTTTTGGTCATGTGGAAAAACCTGATAAGGGCACAGATGAAAGCAGTTATGCCATTGAACGGGATATGGATAAATGTATTCTCTGCCGCCGATGCGTAAGAACCTGTGTTGACCTTCAGGAAGTCGGTGTTTATGATGTTCTTGGTCGCGGAGAAGAAACCCACATCGGAACATTTCTTGACAAACCGATGAATGATGTTATTTGTATTAATTGTGGCCAGTGTATCAATCGCTGCCCCACAGGTGCCCTGCATGCCAAAGATCCGTCCGACGTGATCTGGGAAGCTATTGATGACAAAAACAAACATGTTGTAATTCAGACTGCACCGGCTCCCCGTTCTGCTATTGGAGAATGTTTTGAGGGGGTAGAACCGGGTACACCACTTACTTTTGAAATGAATACTGCTATCCGCTATTGTGGATTTGACAGAGTATTTGATACAAATTTCTCAGCTGATTTAACCATTCTAGAAGAGGGAACGGAATTGATAGAGCGTCTGTATGGCACTCTGGTAGAAGGCAAAAACGAGTCTCTACCCCAATTCACATCCTGTTCACCTGGCTGGGTTAAATATATTGAACATTTTTACCCGGAAATGCTGAAAAATGTTTCCTCGGCCAAAAGTCCGCAGCAGATGTTCGGCGCTGTTATCAAAACTTATTATGCGCAGCTCAATGATATTGATCCGGCTGACATCGTTACAGTTGCTCTCATGCCCTGTACCGCCAAAAAGTTCGAATGTAATCGTCCTGAAATGAATGATTCCGGTTACAAAGATATTGACTATGGCCTAACTACCCGTGAACTTGCTCAGATGTTCAAAGAAGCCGGTATTGAATTACCCAAACTGAAAAAATCTGACTTTGACGATCCTTTTGGAACCCAGACTGGTTCTGGTGTCATTTTTGGTGCAACTGGTGGTGTTATGGAATCTGCTATTCGTACAGTTTATGAACTGGTAAGTGGTAAAAAGATCGACGATCTCTTCGATCATGCCAATGTAATGCCTGTCCGTGGATTTGATGGTATCAAATATGCAGAATTGCCAATCGAAGAAGTTGGCCCTGTGCCAGAAATTCTGGAAGGCAAAATTCCGAATTGGGACTGGCTCAAAGGAGCAACACTAAAAGTTGCAGTTGCTCATGGAACTGCCAATGCCAAGAAAGTTTTGGAAAATATTAAAGAAGGCGGAAAATTGAGCGAATGCCACTTTATCGAATTTATGGCCTGTCCCGGAGGTTGTCTGGGTGGCGGCGGAATGCCCATTCCAACTAATGAGGAAATTCGGGCAGCCCGTGCTAAGGCTATCTATGCTGAAGATGAAGCCAGTGAAGTCAGAAAATCCTATGAGAATCCTGCTATTACCAAACTCTACAGTGATTTCTTCACAGATGGACCTTGCAGCCATAAAAGCCATGAACTTCTGCACACTGGATACAAAGTGCGTGGAAAAAAGATGGTCTAAAAACCAAACCGAAAATACAATAAATAAAGGGACGCTTCTTTTGGGGCGTCCCTTTCTGTTATTAAGAGTAGTTAGATATGCAGATTGGGATGCGGAAATACTTTCGAGGAGATTGTGAGCATTATAGAGCGTTTCTGAGAACCTTAAAAGCCATTATAAAAATACTTAAGGGCTTAAATCGGTCTAAACCCTTGTTTTTACAATGGCGCCGAAGGGGGGAGTCTCATCATAGAGGTCTCTGCGAGAGAACCCCCATAGTTCGCAAGAACCGACGGATTTTGAGATTAAAATAATTAGATAGATTGTGCCGAAGGGGGGAGTCCCATCATAGAGGTCTCTGCGAGAGAACCCCCACAGTTCGTAAGAACCGACGGATTTTGAGATTAAAATAATTAAATAGATTGTGCCGAAGGGGGGAGTCGAACCCCCACAGTTCGTAAGAACCGGAGGATTTTGAATCCTCTGCGTCTACCAGTTCCGCCACTTCGGCTTTAAATAACATCGGAAAATTAAAATTAATAGTAACAAAATCCAATTAAAATTCTCTAAATTTATCGGGTTGGGAGCCAAAACATTAAAATATCATATTTTTACTTTTGATATTTGATAAATAATTTATATTATTGTTGGACAGTAATTGAAGGATTGTTAACTGTGTAAAGGAGAATATAGATGTCATCTTATGGAGATTATACAACCTTAGCAGAGCTTTTTAATTATGCTACAAATAAATTTGCTAAGGAAGTTGCCTACAAATATAAAGTAGGTGATGAATGGAAATCAATCACCTATAGTCAGGTCAGGGAAGAAGTGGAAGATGTATTTGGCGGGCTAAAAAAATATGGACTAAAACCACAAGACCATGTTGGTGTAATGGCTGAAAATAGCAGGCATTGGGCAATGGTTGATTATGCTACTTTGAGTGCCCGGGCCACGCTAACAACTATTTATCCCAGCCTGACAACCAAACAGGCCAAGTGGATCATTCTGCACTCCGAATGTAAATTTTTGTTTGTTGGCACTGAGAAAGAAGCCAAAAAAATTCTACCGGTCTTTGATAGTTTGCCAAAAGTGCAAAAAGTATTCGTGATCAATGATGATTCTATTAACCATCCTGATTTTCTGCCTTTTAGTGATCTTATAGAAAAAGGTAAACAATATATTTCCCAATATCCGACCGAATTTGAAAAAGATATAAAATCGGTAAAACCGGAAGATATTGCCACCTTGATCTATACTTCCGGGACAACTGGTGTTCCAAAAGGTGTTATGCTCACTCATAAAAATATTGTTGCTAATGTTCTTGATTCGCTGCAGGCTCTCAATATATCAACAAAGGATTCCATGCTCTCGTTTTTGCCCCTAAGCCACTCCTTTGAAAGAACCGGCGGCCATTTTTGTCCCTTTGCCGAAGGCGCAACTGTTTGCTATGCTGAAAATATATTGAAAGTTGCTCAAAATATTGTAGAAGTAAGACCAACAATGATGATGACAGTGCCCCGTCTTCTGGAAAAGATTTATACCAAAATTACTTCCAAACTCCAAAAAGAATCCAAGATCAAACAAAATCTTTTTTCCTGGGCTCTCGATGTTGGTGAAAAAGTTTTTAAATTGGAAAATTCCGGCCAGAAAGTTGGATTTTTTCTGCGCCAAAAACATAAAATGGCTAATAAACTGGTTTTTTCTAAAATTCAGGAAAAAGTAGGTGGCCGGCTGAGGTATATGGTCTCGGGTGGAGCACCATTACCAGAAAAAGTAGCCCTATTTTTGAATAGCGCCGGTGTTACTGTTCAGGAAGGCTATGGATTAACTGAAACTTCACCTGTGCTTTCTGCAAACCGTCTGGGTGCCAATAAAATTGGTACGGTGGGGCCCCCTCTCGAAACTGTTCGGACCAGAATTGCATCTGATGGTGAACTCCTGGTAAAAGGTCCAAATGTAATGAAAGGTTATTACAAAAATGAGGAAGAAACTCACAAAGCAATTGACGATGATGGCTGGTTTCATACTGGCGATATTGCTAAAATTGATGAAGATGGCTACATAAAAATTACCGATAGAAAAAAACATATTATTGTAACTGCCGGTGGAAAAAATGTCGCTCCTCAGCAGATGGAAGGCATTCTGGTAACATCAAAATGGATTGAACAGGTTGTTATTGTAGGTGATGATAGAAAATATTTGGGCGCCCTGGTTGTGCCCTCTTTTCCTAATCTGGAAGAATGGGCTGTGGAAGAAGGAATCGATTATGATAGCAAGGAAGATCTAATCAATCATCCCAAAGTAAAAGCCATCTATGATAATACTATAAAAGATTCTATGGACGGCTTTGCTCAGTTTGAAAAAGTCCGCAAGTATAAATTATTGACAAAAGAATTCACAATTGAAGACGGGGAACTCACCCCCTCGTTAAAAATTAAGAGAAATGTCGTTCTCAAAAAATATGCAGATAATATCGATGAAATGTATAGCGTTTAAATAAAAGAGGCCAATTAAAATGGGTAAAACTTACAAAGAAACTGGAGTTGACATCGAAGCTGGAGAAGAAGCTGTCTCCAGTATCAAGGATATGGTTGCCTCCACTTTTTCTGATAATGTACTAACGCAGGTGGGCAGTTTTGGAGCCTGTTATTCCTTCCCTGTAGAAAAATACAAGAATCCGGTTTTAGTTTCCAGCTCCGATGGGGTAGGAACAAAATTGATTGTTGCCAATAAAATGAACAAGCATGATACGATTGGTCAATGCCTGGTCAATCATTGTGTTGATGATATTTTGACAATTGGTGCGCGACCGCTTTATTTTCTTGATTATGTTGGTACAGGTAAGCTGGTGCAGGAGAATTTCAAACAAATTGTAAGAGGTCTCACAATAGCTTGCAAGGAAAATGGCTGCTCTTTGATCGGTGGCGAGACTGCTGAAATGCCTGATGTGTATCAGAAGGAAGACTATGATCTCGTTGGCAATATTACTGGTGTAGTGGAGAAGGAAAATATTCTTACTAATCGGGTAAAAAAAGGTGATGTGTTAATTGGCCTTCAGTCTTCCGGCCTCCATACAAATGGATATACTTTAGCCCGCAATGTTTTGCTTGGTAAGCACAAAGTCGAAGATTATGTTGATGATCTGGGCTGTACCGTTGGTGAAGAAATGCTAAAAATCCATCG
>JAIPJV010000022.1 GCA_021734005.1 Fidelibacterota bacterium | reverse complement strand
CCTTCATTACCACTAGCTGCAATTGTATCTATATTATCTTGTAATAGATTACTGACTTCGGAAAGCATATCATAATCCATAGGAGCGTATAATTCATAATCGCCATCTAAAAATTCATGATAATCTAAGTCATCATCTAAAAATCTATTAATACTAATTTTGGTTCGATTCATTGGGAATCCAAAATGCTCGTTAATTAAATTATCAACAAAGAGAGCACTTCCTGAATTTAGGAGTTGAGGTGTATCGTATTCTTCATATTCATAGGATCTGATTTTATGGCGATATTCTCCACCAAACTTTATTTCTGTTCTAATGTTTTCAGTTATATTTATATCCGTTTTCAAGTCTAATGCTGTATTTAATGATCGTGATTTAATAGAACTATTAGAATTTTGAAATGACCTCAGATGAGTGTCCGAAAGATCTCGATCAGCACCTTTCGGAACTTGCACTGGTCTTATGTTTTCCTTCTGATCAAATTCACTCAACCCTGCAGAAGTCTGAGTAAAACCAGCATCCCAATTATGGGGATTCCTTGTTTTTGAATAAGAATGGCTAAAACTCCAATCCAGATCAAAAACGGGGATCTTTTTTTCTAAAGACAAAGAGTTTGTTATGCTATTGAGTCTCTCTTGAGAATCATATAACCAATAATTAATCAAATTGGATCCAATAATATATGATTCAGTATGTCTTTTGCTCTTAGTTATTTCAGAGCTAACAAAATTTGTGAACTTTATTTTATTGCCATTTCCCCATTGGTAATCCAAACTAAGAGCTCCATTATAACGTTGTTTGTTTCGAGGGGTATTAGTAAGACTTACAGAATTAATAATGTATTTGGTTCTACTGTTTCCAAAATGCGTATACCAAACACCAAGTTTATCCGACATGAGATTCTTTCTTTCCGCGCTTACCTGAGCAAAAATGCCCAATTTGTTATTTAATAGACGGTTCTCAATGCTACCACTAAACTTGTAATTGTTAAATTTATTTTTGTATGCATTGGGTAAATTATTATATCCACCCTGAGCAAGAAAACTATACTCAGATTCCCCTGGCTCTTCTACTCGTGCTTCCCGAACTTCAAAATCAACAACTCCACCCATTACATTGGCATCAATATCAGGTGTTACTGTTTTCTTCACTTCAATGCCTTCCAGCATATTCGATGAAATCATACTTAGGTCAGTACTTCGGTTATAGGAGTTAGAAGATTCCATCTCAACTCCATCAATAGTGATTTTATTATATTTAGGAGCCAAACCTCGGATAACTATTTTATTGCCTTCTCCACCACTTCTAAGAACAGAGACGCCCGGTAGCCTTCCCACCGATTCAGCAGCATTAGCATCAGGAAGTTCTTTTATTTTTGCAGAAGAAACATAATTTACAATTTGTGAAGAATTGATTTCTCGATTTACAGCCTGAGATTGCCCACTTGCTTGGCCTTTTACAACCACTTCTTCCCCTTTTATAGTAACCGGTTTCATCTGTAGATCAAATCGTAATTCTTCGCCCTCATCTAATTGAATAGAATCTTTTTCAGCCTCATATCCTATATATGTTGCCTTGAGTACATAATGGCCTGAAGGTATATTTCTAATCACATATCTACCCTCAAGATCAGTTGAAGACCCCATACTTGTTCCTACAATTACCACATTAGCATAAGGAATTGGCTCTCCTTTTTTAGAGTCTATTATTTTACCTCTTATAATGGCATTCTTTGAAACTTGAGCAAAGGTTGAAATAGTAAAAATAATTAGCAAAATAAATATTAAAAAGTATGGTTTCGCTTTTCTAGTCATATTTTTCCCTTCAATTAATAAAGATTCATTTAAATATGAGGTCTAAATAAAACCATTTATATTAAAATGATATGTACTTACTAAATTGATTTTAAATATATCCTTTCAGGTCTAATTAGTTAAATGACCTTACTAACATCTTTAAATTAAAAGTCTAATTCAATTTTTGCAAGGAATATTAATAAAATTCCACAAACTATTTATCAGAATGGTTTTTCAATAATTTAAATCTATTCAATAAAATATTTATCTTGCTAATAAAGTTGGGTTTCCTTGATATTATACTCTGAAAAAGAAGGTTAATAATAGTCACCTTATAAACTAATTTATTAAATATCTATAAGTCCATTTTAATAAGAGTTTAAACCAGTCATATTGATCGTCTCCGGGAGATCTCTTGCGAGAGAGCCGATGAATGTCTATAATATTATCAATATATTGCATAATGATATGAATCAGTTAATTTGGTAATAAAACCACTTTTTACGAAACTATCCTTTGCTACTGTACAAACACTTTTTCCAAATACTTCCACCAATCAAAATCCTCTAGGTGGCATATATCAAATACCATAATACCGTCGGTGTTGTTCAAAACCATCTTAACAGCCTTTATAAATTGCTCGGGGTTATCTTTGTCTTTATATTGTTGAACATATAGACTACCATAAACCGGCAATTTCCCTTTGGTCACTTTCATTGACATTTTTGCGCTTCCCTCTACTGTATGATAAGTTTTAATAACCTCTTCAATTCCAGCCTCTTGATTAGCTTTACTTTTTCTATTTATAGATTGAATTTCTTCAATAGTGACATTATAGAAATAACAGCCAGTCATTAAATAATCTAATACATCAGCATAACCAGTCTTATGATAATTGTCTAAGGCCCACTCATATTGAGGAATATATTCAGGATGAGCCCAATTTACTCCTAATTTATAATAGCTAGGATACCATGCGCCAACATAGGTGGCAAAGTTAATTTCTGGGGTATACTTTTTTACAGTATCTCTGACTCTGGTGAAAAAATCATGTATATTTTTTGCTCGCCAATAAATCCATTCTTTGTAATACTTACCAGGATTTATATGCCACTCTTTATTAGCTTTTTCCCAGGTAAAAATATCTTCTGGCCAATTTTTTAAAGAAGTATCAATAAATTGTTCGAACTTTTTCTTTGAGTAGTTTGAGAAATCCGATTTTATATTGTCGTATCTGGCCCGATCCAAAACAATTCCGTCAAAATCATATTTAGAAATTATTTCTTTAATTATTTTTATTTCATACTCTTGAATTTCAGGACGGATAGGATTTACAAAAGCAGAATATCCTTTCTCATATTCAGTGGTCGGAATAATTCCTTCAGAAGTATATAGTTTGGTTTGCCATTCAGGACGTTTTGTATATATTATGCCCCTCTTTTTATTTTTCCATCCTTCTGAAAACACATTAATTGAGGCCTGAATTTCAAGATTCCTTTTATGCGCTTCCCTAATAAAAACTTTTGGATAATTTAGATCTTTATTCCGCTTAGTTCCTTTCCATTCTAAAATTTGAGGAGCATAATTACTGGGATATAAAACTTCTCCAGAAATCAGTTTTAAATCTAAAATAATAAGGTCGAAACCGACATCTGCAGCTCTGTCAAGAATTTTTTCAATATTTTTTTCAGAATTAAGACGGGCAAAATTGGCGGAACCATCTACCCAAAGGATTTTTCTTTTGTCATCATTCTGAGTTGCAAATAACAGCAAGGGCAAAAGCATTATTAATAAATATTTTTGCATAAGGCACCCCTATTTTATAGAGTTATTATTTTATCTTGAATTAGAATACATTGGCTTTCCTCTAATGAAATTATATTGCTCAGATTTCCTAACCTATTTCAAATATGTCATTTTTCCCACTTTCATCCTATTGCTAATAGATAAAATATAGAAATATAGGCCTGAAGAGTAGCTATCCAAATTTATTTCTATCTCATTATACCCCGCTTTCCGATGAACATATTGATTTTTTTTTATCAACCTTCCCTGAAGATCATAAATCTTTAAATTTACACTTTCTTTGTCCGATAAATAATACCTAAGTTTGGTATTTCGATTAAAAGGATTGGGATAGTTCGGATATAGCCGGAATTCTTTACTTATATTTTTTTGGTCGGTAGTTTGCAATTTACTAGGTAGAACTCTTTTAATTTTTACTGCATCTGCAGCAATCCAATAATTTGATGAGCAATCCGATTTATCAGTAAGAATTATTACTAAATTACTTCCTTCACTAACCCAAAAAGATTCTAATTGGTATCCCTCGGAATATTTTTTTCTCTGATCAACTAATAGAGTATCAGTGGTATATTCCTTTCTAATGATATATTGGGCATCATTAACAAATTTACTTGAATCGGGAAAATATAACCAGACTTTATAATAACCTGATTCGGGAATTGGATAACGCCAGTATACTTTGCCTTGCCCATTTCCACTGGTAATTTTAAGATAAGAATCTCCTATAGCCCCTTCATTATGCCACTCCTCTGTCCAATCACCATATTGAACGTAAAAATAGCTATCACTATTATCGATTACTTCGGTTAATTGTCCATTATATTTAAATACAAATCGCACACTATCACTGACATGACCTTCCTTGTCAACTTGATTCCAAGTCTTAAGTAAATAATTAACATTTTTCTGAAAATTATTGCATTCAATATTTACTATAGAATTATCAGCAGAATCAAGGATAACATTCTGTATCTGAATAGAAGGTGTGATTTCATAATTTCTCTCATTTTCTGCTGATTTTTGTTCTAATTGGCGATCAAAGCGAAGTATAAGCGAGTTTTCATCTTTAGCATATCCGTCAATAATTTTAAAAGGCATTAATTTTTCAAATTTTATTGCATCAGCAATAAGGTTATTTTCATCCCTTTGAGCAATAATTCGTAAACTATCTCTATAATAAAATCTGTACTCACCTAATTTAGTCCACTTTTCTTTTGAAATCCCGCCATTAAATACAATAGTTGTATCATATGACCATGACTGTGATCCAATAGTATATTTTATTTTGGCAAGATCAATAGAATCTAATGGTATATAAGTAGAAATTTTATAATTGCCAGTATTAAACACAGGAACTTTCCATTGAAACCATGAATTTTTGGATTGCCCTGTATAATAAGTGGAATTATACCCTCCTTCTTTTTTAATCATTTGACTAAATTTAGTATAATAACTGTCTGAGTCATCAATAATTATTTTTTCTTCGGTAGAAGGAATATCTTGATCAAACAAATCTCGAAATATCTTTTGGTTATTATCATCTAAATAACCATAATACCAGAAAACTCCGCCCCCGCATTTCTTTTTTCTAAAAACTTGAACTACCTCCCTCAAAGCAGCATTGGATAGTCCCTTAAGAGTTATACCAGGGATTAATATTTTATGGGACGGAACTTTATTTAAGCATTCATTTATCCAATAATCCATATTATTGTGGAGACCATAAAGCATTGGTGCTAACCAATCTACTGTGCCTTGGCTATACCAATCAGACCATTCCTGCATTTTATCATCATCCCCCTGCATCATATAAGGAGGGACAACGGCTGCAGAAACTATACAGTCCGAATTAGCATGCTTAATAGTTTTATACACAGTATCAGCTAAGTTATTAATCTGCTCTTCTCTCCATTCAGTGAATTGATTCCACTCAGTGTCATATTTCGAAATATTCATAGGATCGGAGCCTTCTGTATCTTCTTTGTATTTGGTTCTAGCTACCTCTGAAAATGAATATTGAGGATTTGGATACCGAAAACGGTCAGTCTGGATGCCATCTAAATCTGGATATTTTTCTGCGCATTCTTCAAAAATTTTAGTGATGAATTCGATTCCTTCTTTAGAAGCCGGATCAATCCAATATTGAAAATTGTATCCATCCCCGGAATAATAATTTTCTTCTTCCCGATTTTCCATAAACCATTGAGGATATTTTGCCGGTAATTCAATAGGAGTTGGCTCCCCATCGTTTGAATAGGAATATCCAGCAACGAGGCCATATTCGAACCAGGCGTGAACATTTATACCTACTTTATTACCGATTTCAATAGCGACTTTTAGCGGATCCCATCCCTTGTATTCATTGAGCTGGTTAGCAACCCCATAATTTTCTAAAACTTGGCTTGGATAAATTGTTTTGCCTTTAAACCAAACATTGACAAACACTGTATTAAACCCCATATGCTTCAATCGCTCAAAAGCATCATTAATATTACTTTCACCTTGAGAAATAACGTTTCTGCTAAGCCATATACCTCTAACTTCTGATTCAATTTCTCCAGCAACTAATATTGAAGCACCGATACAATTTAAAAATAATATTACTGCAATCAATAAACTACCTTTTGTTTCCATTCTTTTATAAATCCCTTTTTTATCGGATTACTGAATTCTGTTAAGATCTATACTATTTCATTAAAGTAATTTTTTCTGAATAGGAGCCAAATTTTGATGAGACACGATAAAAATATATTCCTGTAGGAAGCCCCGTACAATTAATATTAACTTCATTCTTTCCTTTGGTAAATGTTCTCTTTTCAATGGATTTAATTCGAATGCCCTGCAGATTATATAATTCAATGGCAACCATAGCTTTATTGGGAAGATAAAAAGATATGCTTGTTGTCGGATTAAAAGGGTTAGGAAAGGCAGGGTAAAGAAAAAAATCTTCCATCCCACTTATTCTCTCTGTAATATCAATAGCTGTTTCAGAAGTTGAAAAAACAAAGCACTTTCTGGCTGCCAGGTCTGTTACATACGCTGTGTTTTCGTCAGGACTCAGTGAAACATCAGCTGGCACAGAAAGGGGCGCTCCATTAGAATAAGAAACGTCCTCGCTGGTGCTACTTGGCAGTTCATTAACTTGAGTCGCCCAATTCCCATCTATTTGAAAAATTTTCACCCATCTCCTATTTGGGTCAGTTCCTATTGCCCAGAGACGTCCATGGGAATCACAAGTGATTCCATTGGGAATGTGACTTGTCCAATTTAGGAATCCACTTACGTCGTCAATTGCTTCTCCCTGATACCCCAACAATGAATCCTGAACGCCACCAGTCCATTTAGTTACGCCCCCAGTCGCCTCACCAGAAAGGGCACTATTACGTGAGGTATATAGAGGTGTGTTGGGATCACTGTAATCTCCATTGGGATTAATGGCTATGTCCCTTATAGCATCACCCAAAATGTATGAGCCTCCTGGATCAGCACTCTCACATTCATCAGAAATATAATGGCCAAAGGGGTCTGCTTCAGAAGTATAGTCAAAGCCTCTTATTTTGGGGCCTTTATATATTATGCCGCCAAAAATATAGTTGTCTTGTGTAGCTTCAAAACCACTAATTTTAGTTCCATATCCATCAGCAGCAGCATCATCAATTATATATTTTTGATCTATATCTCCCTCAGGATAATAATAAACAAAAGAAACAACAGGGTTTCCATCTTGCTGGCAAAGAACTAATATATCATTTTCCAAATTTGTAATACCAGTTGTTTTATCTACCTGGTTCTCATCAGTATAATTATCTACAAGAGTAAACTTGCTATCACCTGGAGAAGCTTTGTAAAGAGCATTGATTGATTCTGTGCTAGTGGCAGTTGAAGAAATCACCCATAAATTACCAGCACTATCTACAGTGCATTTATATGGTTGGGCTAAGCTATCATTTTCAGCAAATACAATGTCTTCATTTTCGTTATAATGCCAGGTCTCCGTATTTTTGGCTTGAATCCAAGAAATTAATGCAACGATCACAATTAAAATTTTTAGTTTTCGCATTCTCTCTCCTTGTTTAATTATTATTTCCAAAGTAGCTAATATTATGGATGATCACAAAAATGTGAATTTGTATTATAATTACAAATTTAGTGAGTATTTTCTAAATATCCAGAGATTCTCCCATAAAATTTAACGAACTCCTATTATTTCAGGATTGTCATTGTTTTTGTTTCAGTAAAATTTTTAGTTTTTAGACTATAAAAATAAATTCCACTAGCACAATTGTCCGGTTTAAATTTAAAATGATACTTTTTTGGTTCTATTTTACCATTATATAGGGAGGCAATATTTTGCCCTATTAGATTAATTATATAGAGCTGGATCTCTGCAGGTTTAAAAATAGTAAATTCAATATTTGTTTCTTGATTAAAAGGATTGGGGTAATTTTGTTGAAGTTTATAATTTAACTTGTTTCTATTCATTCTAGGGCTTACATCCATCGACGGACTTATAATTTGTCTTATTTTTTTCTCCAAATTTCTTGCAAATTGATCAGCTCCCCTGATGTTCAGATGAATTCCATCTGCTAACATAAAGACTTCCGAAATGCTGTTTCCAGAAATTACAAACGTATTCTTATCTCCCTCTTTTCTTCTTTTTTTAATAAGATCGATTGACATTTCTCTATAATCTTGCAGGCTAAAAGGAACATCGAATTGAGATTCTGATTTGGTTGTTTTTAATGGTGTTATACAGAAAATTTTTGCTTCAGGTTGCCAATATCTCAGTGTATCCAACAGTTTATTGTATTGCTTTCGTTTTAAAGAAAGCTTGGCATCATCCCACATCCAATCATTAAATCCAAGGGCAATTGTAATATAATCAACGTTCTTATTCTTAAAAAGTAAGGCAATCGGCCAGCCAGTTTGTGCTCCTGCTACAGCTAGATTGTATAAATTCCAACCCATTTCTCGAGCTAAGACAAAAGGGTAGGTAAAAAAGGAAGACGATTGCTGGCCAGTTCCATGGGTAATGGAGTTCCCTATAGCTGCATATGTGGGCTTTCTGATTGGTTCAATCTTTTCCAATGCATACTTTTTGTTTAATTTAAGTCCTGTAAAATTAACCCCATGAAGGCTTGGCAATACAATTTCATACAATACTGATGAATTTCCCTTAGGTTTCTTAATGGCAAAAGATAACTTTTCTTTGATTGCAATTCTCACACTATCTGCATAAATACCAAATCCATTACGCAGGCCTAATGTTCCACTATTTTCTCTTTCTTGAAATTCCAGGATAATAGTCGGACTGCTTGTTTTAAATCTTATTCTTATTCCAGTTTGAGTGTATGCATAAGGACGGGAGCTTGCCGATATACCAGATTCAGGATGTTCCAAAACAGAGCTGGTATGACGATTAAAAATAACCTTTGCAGAATCGATTTCTGGAAACCAGATTCCCTCATACTGAATAAATTTATGATCAAGAGGTATACTGGCCACATCATCGGCCTTTATCAATAAAAAAGAAAGAGACAGAAGAGATATTAGTACCAAAAATTTTACAGTTTTTTTATTCAAATCATTATCCTGAATAATTTATTGATAGTTTTGTAAAAAGTGGTTTTACGCCAAACAAAGTGACTCATGTTATTTTATAATCTTATGATAATTATTAGATTAGTTTTAGATAAGTTCAATTTTGATACCAACATACATTTTTGCAAATTACAAATAAATATAATTCAAAAGGGGCTGAAGTTCAGCCCCTTTTAAATCAAGTTTAGCTGTTAGATAGCTTACTTCAATATAGTCATCTTTTTTACATCATTATATTCTGCAGCTTTTATCTTGTAGAAATAAACTCCACTTGAAAGTTCACTTGCATTGAAGTGGACATTATGATAGCCCGCCTTCAATCTACCTTCATAAATTGTGGCTACCTTCTGACCAAGTAAATTATACATAGTTAACTTAACTTTTGCTGTCTTGGGTAAGGCCAACCTAATGTTTGTAGTTGGATTAAAAGGATTTGGATAGTTTTGCGAGAGGTTGAATTCAACAGGTACTTTACCTTCTTCGACACCTGTTATAATTCCGTCAGCATTTGCTTTGAAATCGTCAACAAACATGCCACCTGAAATTGAACCCTTCACAACTAATCCAACGTGGTAGTCACCTGTCTTTTCAATTGGATAGTCAGCATAATACCAGTCAAAAGTTGGAGGACTCTCTAAAGTTCCTAAAGTATCTAACCAGGTCTCGCCATCTTCTGTCAACATTACCTCTGCAGTCCAGCTATCACTAGTAGAATAAATTCCATAGTAGAAAGAGATATGAGTTGGATTTTCTAATTTCGGAGTCAAAATTGTTGTTGGTGAATCCAGTCCATCATCTGAAGGACCAATATAATTATCATCGCCATGACCATATCCATCAGTTCTGAGGACAATATTATCTCCACTCCATTGCTGACCATCGTAAGAAGACCAGCCGGCAAAGTTTTGATTGATAGTAGTTCCGTCGATCCAGCGTCCCTGTCCATCAATCATAACATCATCAATGAATGCTCCCCCAGCAATATCATCACCAGAGACAACAAAGCCAATATAAAATTCACCTTTTTGTTCTATTTTATGAGAAGCCATATGAAAATCAAAATCTCCAGGAGCCCAATAGGTTCCGAGAGTATCAGTCCAGGTTTCTCCGTCTTCAGAAAGAACCACATCCATTCTCCAGGAGTCATCGCCACCACTATATTCCGCATAATAGAAGACAACCTGTTCGGGATTTACCAGTTTCGGAGTTATTATCGTTGTTGGTTTATCAAGATTACTATCTGAAGGGCCTATATAATTTTCGTCACCATGACCATAACCATCAGTTCTCAAAGTTACATTGGAGCCACTCCATTCATGGCCATCATAAGTTTCCCAACTGGTAAAATATTCATCAATAACACTACCTTTAATGTCTATGCAATTAGCACCAGCTCGGACGAAATCAAGACCTGCATTTGTGTAAAGTTTAAGATAAGCAATATGAATACCATCTTTATTTGATGGATCAAATGTAAACTCGTATTCTACATTAGAGCCAGCATTGATTGTATCACTTGAAATAGTAGTGGTGAGAAAATCAGCACTGGACTTGACACTATCAATATATAGAGGTTCTGTCCCTTTATTGTAAACTGTAAATTTCTGTGTTTTTGGAGTGCCTAATAGGTCTCCCAGATTATTTGCTCTTTCTTCTACAGAAATTATAGGTATTGATTGCGTAACAGGATCACCTTCAACAACTTCAAAACTATAGGAAGATATTCCATTATTGGTTACCAATTCAACGATAGAATTATTGAAACTATTATATACGCTTTGTGCAGTAGCATTTAAATTCTGTCTGAATTGGTAATCTTCAGTAGGAGCATCCATTACTTTATAGTTAGTACATAGACTGTCACCAGGTTCTCCAAGCAATTCAGCAACATAGACACCAGAACTCCAACCATTAGTAATTCCAATAAACTGCCTTATTGAATCCTGATTTTCTACTTCAAAATATTCAATAGAAGTTCCTGAAGCAATAACTCCAGTATCGAATTCATGCAACAGAGTTCCATCCTCTTTTATGTATCTAGGAGGAACACCTGGACCATTTATAAAAAGATGCCCATCATCTGTGGCTGAAATTCCATATCCAGCAGCAGAAGCTTCGGGTAATTGGACTAATTGATGGTTCCATTCTCCTCCATCTTGAGTTATGACAACCATCTCATCCTGTTTTCCTGGATCTTTATATAGATAACCTGCAGAATATATTTTGAGATTATCCCCAGATCCAGCAACAGTTAGATCTGAACCAGCATATTCACCTACATCTTTGCTAAAAACCATTTCCGGCTTAGAAATTTCACTTTCATAATGGTAAATATTGAATTTATCAGGCGTCCTTCCTAAACTGGATACAATTATTTGGCCATCTTCAGTTACATCTACTTTGTCTACATGATATGTAGCTTCATTCTTGGCAATCCCAGTATTATCCAATTCACCAATCAATTCACCATCTTCGGGATCGAGAATATAAATATGCGGTCCACCTAATTGACTAACTACATAAATATGATTGGTCCGCGGATTATATCCAACTCCTCGACAGTAATTTTGTAAGTCTTCAGTCCAAAACCATTGGGTTCCTTCTTCACCAGCTACTAACCGCCAATCCATTGGCCATAATTCATAACCAAAGCCGCTCATATGGATGGTTTCAGCACCACCATTAGTAACAAAATTAGCCCGATTATAAAGAGTATCTTCTACTTCGGGATTAAAAGTTACATCAAGGTTCATAGTGTCGTCAGGTACTAGGACATCTTTACTTGGTGTAATGCTAAAATAACCTTCAGTCAACCAATTAATTTCTTCGGTAACAAGATTTTCAGTTCCCGTATTATAAGCTTCAATGGAAATTATTTTATTAGCATGAAAAGCTGTTTTACCAAAATCAATTTCTGTATTTGCAACTTCTAATTGAGCATCTTCAGCATAGTCGTCATAGTCAATGAAATCTACATATACTTCCGATTCAGTATCATTATTCATTCCCCAAATCTTAATGTATCCGGTGGTGCTAGTATCAGCAACACCAGATATACTTACAGTCTGATATTTATCAAAGTCAGTAATAACAGCTGTATCTGGTTCGGAACTTAGTCCTTGAACTGTTACCATAAGATCGTTGGTTTCATGTCCCCAAGCAGCAACTTTAGAACTTAATGATAGACGATATTTTGTTCCATCGGTGGCCTTAATAGGATGCTTTGCTAGAAATCCATATCCAGAATCAGTCATATGCAATGCTTTTTCACCGGATTCATGTGAAAAAGTGGTCCATTTATTATCTTCATCATAATTACCCCAGTTAGAAATATCGGAATCATCTTCAAACTTAAGGGTAATGTCGTTATCATAGCGCGGGAGTTCCAGATTCCATGAGGCTATTCCATTATTTGTTGCCATTTGAAAAATAGTGATTGTATTATTTTCATTTAGTCTGTATTTAATATTTCCCGAAACATTGATATTTTTGTGTTCTACTACTTCCATTTCTGCTGAGCCCCAGAGCTGAGGAGATGATTCGCTTTCGGTAATGTCATATACTGCCATTTTTCTCCGATTGCCATCGGAATTATTAGCATTTACAGCTAATAATTTTTCACCATATTTTCCTTCCATATAAAGGATGTTTCCATGATAGCTTTCAATTCCAGAAGGCGCAACTAGCTCATTTCCAGCAGTATCTATCTTTACAGCATATTTTAAGGCTGCATTTATCCACATTGTTGAGTCTGAGACTACAGATATTCCCCCATCGGCAGATCCCTTTGAGATTGGTATAGTTTGAATTTCTTCAAAATTTACTCCATCAGAAGTTCCAAAAACTTTTATTTCCGTGCCTTTTCTAGCACTTGCATACAATTTTGTATTTGTCCCTGATCCATAGATCTCAAAAACATCGCCGAATCTTTGGGTAACTTCCTGCTGTAATGCTACAGTAGGTGCAGACGAAGTATCAGCCCAGCGATATATTTTAAAATCACCACCTTTGGCAAGGTTGCAGGCATACATCACACCATCTTTGTCAGAGACGACCTTCATTAAACTAAGCCCATAATATCCTCCTTCAACTCCCGTCATATCAAGAGTTCCTTGTTCAGTCCCATCGGCAACATCCAATAAATGAATTTTATTATCTACTCGGGAAGCAACTAAGACACTATTAGTTTTTTGATTGTAACCCATTCCCCGGACTAAATCATTTGTAGCCGGAAAGAAATCTTTGGCTCCAGCATCGATTTCCCAGTTCTGAGCCATTTTAATTGGCTCCTCAGTAGGAGAAGGAATACCAAGATGATAGCTGGCAAAACCATTATCAGTCATTAAAAGAAAGAAATCAACTGAACCATCTTCATTAACAACTAATTCTACATCGCCAGTCATATTCGGATTATT
>JAIPJV010000021.1 GCA_021734005.1 Fidelibacterota bacterium | reverse complement strand
TTGGCGAAACTCTGGCAGGCAAACCCAATGCTCTTAAAATATCGGCCAGATCAACAGATTTCTTTGGAAAAATTGATCAAATTAAAAGTTATATCTCAAATTATGAAGGCAATCAAGAGGTCTTAATCAACACTTACAATACTAATAGCCTCCAATTTGAAAAGGAACTCTCTCTGACCAATCTCCCTCGAGAGGGATACATCCGCTCAGAACTGATTACATCAAAAGGCAATTTCGCGCTTACCAATCCGGTTTGGTTTGAGGAATAGGGAAATGAGGTAGGAGGGAATTGGATGGTTGGATGATATGGATGGTTTCAATCAATGCGGCTATAATTTAATCTATTACTAAAATATTAATTTTTAAACGCTGTTTAAAAGGTGTTTAAACATTATTAAAATATCTTTTATTTTACTTTGGATTTTGCCAGACAGGTTACATGGTCGGCACCACCATAATACATCCACCAGGCCTTATCATGCTTTACCAATGTATTCATGAAGACAGTATTTTGAATTTTACCCTGTATTTCATAATCTTTTTCAGGTATAATAACCGGTCGATCCAGAATCCCGATCATTTTTTCGGGATTTTCCCGAGAAAAAGCTGCCTCACTAATAGCATAATGCCATTCTTTATCCTCTTTCATCATCGGTGCCATAGTACCGCCCAAAAATAACAAGATCGTATCATTAGGTTTCTTGTAATCTGTTTTAGCAATGCAGAACTCCCAGGGCTTGTACTCATCAGTAATAGCAAGATTTCCCAGTTTATGCAATTCCCAGTTAACCAGGTCATCAGAATAGGAAATGTAGGGTTCACCACCAATTGATGAATACATTATAAATTTTCCATTAATCCTGACCGCTTCATTTTCCGGATTAGTTACTACCGCGCCATTCTTCATTTTTTGGTCAAAAATTGGTCCTTTTTTATCCCAATTAAGCAAGTCATATGAAACAGCGACACACAAACTAATATGATCACCTTTACCAGCGTGAAAACCAGTATAATACATGTAATATTTTTCATTGTGCTTAATTATTCTGGCGTCTTCACAGCCACCGGGTAATTCATAATCCTTAGTCGGCTTTAAAATTGGATTAGCATCATAGCGCCGAAAACGATAGCCATCATCACTCAGAGCTAGACCAATTGAAGATCGATCCTGCTGATTTTCAGCCCGATAAAACATAAAGAATTGAGTATCAGGTAATTCCGGATAAGCAGGTATTTCTTGATCAGTAATAATCACGCCCGGATTATACACATTGTCGGACTCAAATCCTTTGCCTACTGGTTCAAGAATTGGGTTTTTCTCATATCTAGCAAAGGGACCAATAGCCCATTCCGGCAGATCATTCTGGCTGGATTGGCCACAGAATTGAAAGGACAGACTAATAATTATTAAAAATGATAAAAATGACCCTATTTTTAATCTTCCCATCTCGCTCTCCTCATATTAATTTTTATGTAATTAAAAAATCATGGAATCCCATGATTAGACCAAGGTTTTCCCGGTTTCATCGTCAAAAAAATGCACCTGATCCATATCTACAAAGACTGTCAACTTATTTTTTTGCTCCAGTTCGGGATAATATTGGGTGGTTTTGCAGGTAAGTTTATCATTTCCGGCCAGCAAATATAAAATTACCTCATCGCCCATAGTTTCAACTACTTCAACCTTAACTTCCAGAGGAAAGAAAACCTCACCTTTTTTCTTCAAATGTAAATCTTCCGGTCGAATTCCCATTGTCACCTTTTCACGATCACCACTCAAAACATTTTCATGTTTTTCTATGATCGGTAAAGAGTACTTTTTATCTTCAAAATATATTTTCCCTCCATCAATATTGGTCTCAAAGAAATTCATGGCCGGGCTGCCAATGAATCCAGCTACGAATTTATCAGCCGGTGAGTCATAAACTTCAATTGGCGAGTTCAATTGATGAATCATTCCATCCTCCATCACAGCAATCCGATCTCCTAGGGTCATTGCTTCAGTTTGGTCATGAGTAACATAAATAATTGTTGATTGAATTTTTTTGTGTATCTTCTTAATCTCGGTGCGCATATCTACTCGCAATTTAGCGTCAAGGTTGGAAAGTGGCTCATCAAAAAGGAATACATTCGGGTCTCTGACAATTGCTCGTCCCAGGGCCACTCTTTGTTGTTGCCCACCTGAGAGTTGCTTGGGTTTTCTATCCATCAAGGGCGTGATCTGCAGAATTTCAGCCGCATCCTTCACCCTTTCATCTATTTTTTCTTTATCATATTTACGCATCTTTAAGCCAAATGCAAGATTATCATAGACTGTCATATGAGGATAGAGGGCATAATTTTGGAAAACCATAGAAATATCTCTATCCTTAGGCGAAATATCGTTAACCAGAGTGTCACCTATAAAAATTTCGCCGCTTGTACAACTTTCCAACCCAGCTACCAGCCGGAGAGTTGTTGATTTACCACAGCCGGAAGGACCGACTAGCACCAGAAATTCTCCATCCTTAACTGTCAAATTTATATTTTTAACAGCCTCTACATCTTCAAACTTTTTAATCACATTTTTTAATTTTACTTCTGCCATTCCTGCCTCTTTGAATATTTATGTTGGGTAAAGAGTGCCAATAAGCATTCTATTGTTGATTCTGCTCCTGAATTTTTATTCACATTCTCTTTGTTAATGCCGTCAAAACATCGCCCGGTTTCAGGATCGTACATTTGAACTCCAGCGAGATTCTCTCCTTCATACCATCCAAAAATTCTTTCAGCCTGAGTTTTATATTTTTCTTGGTTGGTTATTTTATAAAGTTCAACAATCCCGCGATACATAGAGGTCATTCCATAGGCTATTTGAGGATAAATTTCAATTTTACCCTTACCTTCATCCTGGAGCTCAATATTAGCCGGAAAATTATTATCAATCACAAATCTAATGAAATTATCCCCCCATCTTTTTACGCTTCCCAATAATTCTTGATTGCCAGTTATTTGGTAAGCCTTCATAAGGGCCAGTGCTTGATTATTACTCCAGCTATGCCAGATATTTTTCCAGCAAAAATACATTCCATTTAATTCGTGGCCATGTTTTTTAAATTGATTTTTTACCAGACTTTGAGCAATATTTTGGATTTCTGATTTGTAATTGAAATCACTGGTTTCATGGAGTTTTGTCAAGACCAGGAGTAATTCTGAAGTCATATCAGGCGCCTGTTTTAAAAGATAGCCATCATCAGGGCTATCCAGGGCCTCGTTGGTGAAATATTTTTCAGATCTATGAATAGAGCGCTTTACAGAATCCATTAATCCAGAATGTGGAGCATGCTTCTGTAAAACTCTATAGGAAGCAGCCAAACCACGCAATCCCCGAACAGCCCAAAACCCAAAATCCAATTTACTGTTTATATGGCTTTTATTAATACTTCCATCTGCAAATATGAAATTGTACCACTGTCCCTCTTTTTCCATATAGAGTAAAAAGCGGGTCATTTTTTTACTCAGATCAACAAATTCCTTCTTATTATAATCAAGAATGGCCTGTTCTAAGACTTCAAGAAATCGCCCAACGTCATCAACGCAGGCAATTCCCTCACCAGGTGCTTTGGCAGGTTTATATTCAGGATGATCAGCATAGATCCAGATAAATGCCAACGGATCTCCATCAATTTTGATACTGTCAGTCAGATGCAAAGCATGGGATAAATTGACCGGAAAATCTGGTTCTTTTTGACAGAATCCAGAAAAAATTAGCAATACAAATGTTAATAGAGTTAAAATTATTTTTTTTGCCTTCATTCTGTTAGCCAGTCTTTATCATCAAATTTCACATCATCTTTGTTAATATAAGCTGCACCAATGGCCTTGTCTGCACCGGCGTAAATAACTTCATAGCGGCTTTCTCGCTCAATAGTAGCGCAACTGAAAATCACATCCGGAACATAGCCTTCTTTTTCCCACTCCAATTCTGGTTCAATAACTGGCTTTTTATGGCGAGCTAATACTTTGCGGGGATTCTTTTTATCAAGAAGAGCAACACCCAATCTGTAACGATTTTTTGAATCTACAGCATGATAAAACAAAAGCCAGCCTCGGGGATGATCAACCGGTGGACCGGCAATTCCAATTCTGACACTTTCCCATTCATGTTCAGGCAAAGTAGTCATTATCTTTGTATGGTTATAGAAATCCTTCATATTTTTAGTAGATGCTATCCATATATCAGGTTGCCTTCTATGTAAAAGTAAATATTCATCACCAAATTTTTGCGGGAAAAAAGCAGAATTTTTATTTTCTTCATCCAGTACTACCCCTTTACGTTCCCAATTAACCAAATCCTTGCTTGTGGCAAGACAAATACGATAATCTCCCGGGAACCGATCACCAAAACCTGTATAGGTCATATAAAAAGTATCATCAATTTTCACAATTCGAGGATCTTCAGGGCCCCGTTTTTCTTGTGGTACATCATTTTTCAAAACTGGTTTTTCTAATCTATGCCAGGTTTTCAGATCTTTACTTACGGCATAACCCAAAGTATTGATATATTCACCGTAACTAGCATGACTACCAATATCAGTTGCTCGATAGAGCATATGATACAGCCCATTTTCATAGACAGCACCACTATTAAATACAGCGCCTTTTTCCCAATCGTGATCTTTGTTTACTTCGAAAATTGGTTTTTTACTAATACGCTTTAGTTTCATTGCAATAGATCCTTTCAGTTTTTAAATAAATTCTATCATTGTTTTCAAATTATTTTTCCCTTTGTGATTGGCTATTGCAGCCTGAATATTTTCTAGAGAATATCTGGCAATATCGATTGAACTAAAATCAATTTTTCCGCTGTTAATCAAATCAGACGCAGTAGAAAAAGTAAAAGGGTTAAGAAATGAGCCTCTCAGAGTCAAATCCTTTTTATATATTTGGTAGGGTCTTAAGTTAATTACTTCATTATTTGGAACAACGCCAAAAAATACGACAGTTCCCCCGGGACGTACCAGATCAATGCTCAATTTTGCAGTAGTGGTATTTCCGGCACATTCAATAACTGCATCACAGTCTTCCTGCTTTAATTTTTGGATTTTATGTATTTCAGCTGCGGGATCAAAAGCTCTGTCAGCCCCATTATCAAGCGCATATTGGCGTCTTTTTTCATCAATTTCCAGTACATTTATTTGCGAAGCTCCGGCTAGCTGGCTTAACTTTATCATCATAATTCCGATCATTCCCGCGCCAATGATAACCACACGATCGCCGACTTCAATATCAGCCTTTTGAATGCCATATATTGCACAGGAAAGGGGTTCCATAAGAGCAGCATTTATGATCGGTTTTTTACTCAGTGTGTAACATTGCCCGGTAGGTACAGCACAACATTCTGCAAATCCGCCATCGATATCGACACCTATGGCTGTCAGATTTTCACACAGGTTGATCTGTCCTTTTCTACAAAATCTGCATTTACCACAATAGATATTAGGGTCAACACTAACAAAATCCCCTTTTGCAAGCTCAGCGACTTCAGCGCCAGTTTCTACCACTTCTCCACAAAATTCATGACCGAGGACAACTGGAGGATTGGAATGGGACTGGCCATCCAGAATCTTAATGTCGGTGCCACAAACGCCACAGGCAGCAACCTTGAGCAGAACCTGCCCTTTGTCAATAGCCGGCTTTTCTTTATCTATAATTTTTAGTTTTTGAGAACCGTCAAATAATGCTGCTTTCATAATCACTTATCTAATTTTTCATTCCGGAAGTTGCCATACTTTCAATAAAATATTTTTGAAAAAAAGCATACACAATAATGATTGGTATAGCCAACAAAGTTGCTGCCGCCAATTGGGCCCCGAGCTGGCTTTCTGCCTGACCCCCAGTAGCAAAAATTGTAACCATTTGAGGCATGGTCATTAATTCTCTTACCCTAATAACTATCAAAGGCCAGAGAACTTTATTCCAATTTTGCATAAAAGAAATAATGCCAACTGTGATAATTACCGGGCGGGATAGAGGCCAAAAGATTTTAAACAAAATTTGGAAATCATTGCAACCATCAATACGGGCGGCATCAACCAGATCTTCAGGTATATCCAGATAATATTGGCGAAATAGCAAAATACCAAAAGCATTCACCATGGCCGGTACAATTAAAGCATAATAAGTATCCACCCAGCCAAACTTAACCATCAAAATATACATGGGTATCATAATTATTTGAAAAGGAATCACCATTGTAAAAAGAATAATATTGAAGATCAATTCCCGGCCTATAAATTTTAATCGGGCCAAAGCATAACCTACAATTGAACCAAAAAAGATCACTGATGCAGTTGTTGTTAATGAAACGAAGATGCTATTGAAGAAGGCTCTCCAGATCGGAATTTTTTCCACTACCTGTTTGTAATTATTCAGAGAAAAATTTTGAGACCAGAGGGATAAATGACCTATCTCAATTTCCGGCTTAAGCGAAGCCGAAATCATCCAGATAAAAGGATAAGCGAATAGGAAACCTCCAATTGCCAGTCCAATATAAATAAGTACTTTTTTCATAATTTTTCTATGCTCCTTGTCTTCCAACTACTTTTTTCTGGATCAAAATAACCACCATAACTATGGCAGCAAAGAAAAATCCAAGAGCGGCCGCATAACCCATGTGACCGAAATAAAAGGCCTGGTTATAAATGTATAACATGGCTGAAAGAGTTCTATTCATCGGTCCACCGCCTGTCATTACAAAGGGTTCTACAAATAGAGAAAAACCACCAATAGTGGATAAAATTACCACAAGTACCATTGTATTGTTGAGAGCCGGTAAGGTGATATGAAAAAATTTTTGGGTTTCATTGGCACCATCAATGTCAGCAGCTTCATATAAATAGTGAGGTATGGATTGTAGTCCAACTAAAAATAGAACAGTATAAAGCCCCACATTTTTCCAGGTCGCCATAATGGCAATAGAAGGCATGGCAAGATCAGGACTATTCAGCCAGGGCAATCCGGACAAGCCCAATTTATTCAAAACAAGGTTAATCAAACCAGTTTCATAGGCATACAATTGCTGCCAAATAATTGTTACCACTACTCCGGAAACAATTACAGGAAGGAAATAGAGTGCTCGAAAGAAGCCACGCATCTTGATTTTCTTGTTTAATAGGACAGCCAGAAGGAGCGCTATTATTATTTGAAGGGGAATATGAATTACCAGAAAAATAAGTGTATTTAAAATGGCTCTGAAAAATTTAGCATCCTGAAACATTCGGACAAAATTATCAACCCCAATGAATTCCATAGGGGTGATAATATTCCATTTGTGAAAAATTAGGACAAAAGAAAAAACAAGGGGAAAGGCTAAAAATATGAGAAAATATACCACATAGGGCATACTCATTAAAAAACCAAATTTATTACTATTTTTTATTTTTCTTATCAGGTTCATTATCGAGACCTATTCCATTTAATTATTACATTAGCCTGTTTTTCCATATTGGCAGCAGCCTCATCAACACTGCGTTTATTATAGATTGAGCAAGCTTCATATTCCTGGGAAATGGCATCAAAGATCTCTTTCAAATCAGGAATGCCATCTACACCGCGGGTATGACGGGATTGCTTAATAAATTTAGTAATCAAAGGGTGAGATTCCAGATAATCGCTAAACATGTCATCCTTGATAATATTTGCTCGAATCGGTATTTGATTGGTCATTTCCAGTAATTTCAAATCATTGCGCTTGCTTATTAAAAATTTGGCAAATCGGCAGGCTTCTTCTGGATATTTTGTGTTGCTAAAGATGGAAATATTTTTATAATCACCATAAGTATAAACCGGACCTTTGTGATCATCGGGAACAGGAATAGGCATTACATCAAATTTAAACCCCTCCGGTTTGAATTTTCGTACATGAGTAACATTCCAGGGGCCTGTGATCTGAGTCGCAATTTTTTCCTCAAGAAAGGCATCGCCTTTAAAAGTTGTAATTGGATAATAGCCTTCCACATATAAACGGCGAAAAAAATTCAAAACTTGACGGGTTGGTTGATTGTTGAGATCAATTTCAGAATTTCTCACCAAAGTATGGCCTGAGGAAGCGGCAATATAGCAGGGATAAAAATCAAAAAGCCGCTGCCACCAAATTGGGTTAGTATCCCGATAACCAAGCCACTGATCAATACGTCCATCTCCATCTGTATCCCGGGTGATTTTTTCTCCCACTCGCATATGATCGGAGTAAGTCCTGGGCAGAGAATCAACTCCTGAATTCTCAAACATATTTACATTATACATCATCATAAGTGGATTTGTTTTCCAGGGCACCTGATAAAGTTTACCATCCGAAGCTTTTAGATTTTCTAAAATATCCGGAGGAACTCTTTTTTTGATATAATCATACAAAAATGGATACTCATTCAAGCAAACCAGACCACCAGCCGAGACATAATCATCCATTGCTCCAGGCCACATATTAGAGCAGACATCAGGAGTTGTCCCTCCAGCAATAGCTGCCAGTAAAACCTCTTCTGAAGATTTACTTTCCGGTAAAGGTTGTAATTTAACTTTCACAGAATCATGGGTAGCATTCCATTCTTTAACCTGAGATTTCGCCAGATCGATCTCCTGTTGAATGGCTGCGCACCAGTAGGTGAGTTCAATTATTTCACTCTTCTTTTGTTTTTTATTAGCCTTCTTTTCACACGACTGAACACTCACCAGAAAATTAAAAAAGCCAATAATTAACAAAATTGGTATAAGATTATATCTCTGATAAAGTTTCATAATCAATAATTGTATCCCAATAGCATTAAAAATTTAACAACAATTCACTCTTTTTCTTCTCATGAACAAAATTAAGAATAATTTTTTTATAATGTCCATGGTCAATAGATTCCCATTTATCATTAATTGCGCCATCAACCATAACTTTTTTGGGTTTGGTCGGCGATAATACAATTGTTTGATTGGAATGACCGGGAAATGCTTCTAATAATATTTTCAATTCATCTTCATCAAATTCACAGGATTTTAAAATTGCATCTGTATAAAAAAGGAAAGGATATTGTGGTTGACCTAACTTTATTCGGATGTCTTTAACATCTGACATATTCTGCGGGAAAACAGTAGAAGCAAACTGTTTTCCACCATAGGATATTTTTTCTACAGATTTACCTTCTCCTGTTATATCTACTTTTAGAGGTTTACTATCAAGATATAGGTTAAATTTACATTGTTCTTGATCTTTCCTCAGAAAAGGATCCAGCCGAACATTCCAATTATTTTCCGCAACACCATAGAGACGATACGTAGCGTTTATATACCAGGCAGCTGCCCATAAAAACTGAGGCTTGTCCACCTTTCCATATTGGCCGGGATTATTTTTATTTGCATTGCGGACTTCATAATAGGCCGGCTGGCCATTGGGCCCATCCATAATCCCGTGAAGAGACATTGTCCTTTCAATGAATCTTGCGGCTAATTCTTTTTGCTGGTTGGCTATTAAAGCTTTTGCATACCAGGCATTTCCATGGGACCAAACCCCACCATTTAGATAGTCAAATTTACTTCCGGCTTCATCGCCTACGAATTTCATCTTCTCACCCAATTTATGGAAATTCATAGGAAAAGCATTGTACAGACCAACTTTAGGGTCGAGAAGTTTTTCTTTTACAGTCTGAATTATTTTATTCTGTCTTTTAGAGTTAAGTAAGCCATAGGATGCTGCTAAAAGAGAGCCTATATAATAGTGCCGATCAAGCGAACCATCCGTGTAATAATTAACAAGACAGTCCATCTCTTCATGCCACAATTTTTTATTTAAAGCAGTATGCATTTTATCTGCCAATTCAGAATACTTTTTAAAAACGTTCAACTTTTTATCCAAAACAGTAGAAATATAAACAAAATCTCGTAAGCTCTTAATGGCCAGAATAGTCATATAACTGCTTGGGCCATAATTATGCCCAATATCCCACCAGTCCGGGCGGTATGACCACATTATATTGTCATTTTCCAGAGTCAGTAATGATTGTTGAATACTTTTCTGAAGATAGGGAAACATCTTTTCTAGAAATCTGTGGTCATTAGAATGCCGTATATATTTAGCACAAACCTGGATAAACCAGAAGTTATTCCAGTTATCGGAACGAGAATATTCAGTTACATACTTTCCATCCTTCCAATAATAAGCATGGGGTATAATATTTTCGCGATTAGCATGATCTATGATATAATTCAGATCTTTTTTTACTCGTTCCAGATCAAAATTAACAGCAGTCAGATCAGTTAAGAGAACATCGTGGGTGAAATAAAAATTGTATTCTGCCGGACAGGGCATAGGAACAATATCTTCATCTAGATAATGAGCATTAGCTTCTAAAACAGTATTAGCATAAACCAAAGAATGGTCTATTTCTGCTGATCCTGTCTCAATAATTGCGGGGAATACTTTATCTCTAATTCTTTTTTCATATTGATTAACTTCAAATTGATAATTTTCAATTAAATAATTAACTATAGACTGACTTTCTTTTCTTTTTGATGAGCCTATAATCTGTACGATCTCCATTGATTGGCCTGGTTCCAATCTTTCTTTGTAAACAAATTGAGCAACTGGTTTCCTACCATTATCTCGTGTATATTTTTTTTGTTGTTTTACTCTATCATTTAAAAAATCAATCCTGCTATTAATATCGTCAGGTTCTTTACCCGCATTTGTTATAAAAATATTTGCAGAATCAGCACTTTTTTCATTGAAATGAGTGTAAATAGCATTATCCTTAATTTCACTCCAGCTCTTTGTAATTTTTTGGTAAGTGTGACTGGTACGGATAGAAGTATTTAAACGGGTATCAAGTTTATATTCAGCTTCTTTATCTGAGTTATTCGTGATATTGATTGTAATTACCATTGCCGGCTTATTTTCACAAAACTGATAAATACTTTTTATAGTGTATTTGGTGCTATTTTGGTAAAACTTAACACTATAAGGAGACAGGTCAATTTGGCAGGACTTGCGTCCTATTTGAATCTTTTCACCTTCACCAATCCGTAAAAGCCATTCTCCCACTAGGGATGTATCTCTTGTCCAGTAATCCTTGCTGTGATCAATACTATTTGCTACTGGATAAAAAAAACTAATCCTTTGTGGGATCATTCTACTATGATGGAATTCAACCCCAAGATAAGGCCCGCCAACTTCAATTTTAGCCGGTTCAGAGAAAGGCACTGATATTTGGTTTTCTCGGCTTTGATCATCTTGCCCGCAATTCCAAATACAAACTGATAAAGCAAATATTGCAAATAAAAAATAATATAATCTTTTTCTTTTGATAGTAATATTATTCTCTTTTATTTGAGTTTAATACATTTTTTAACAGATGAGAATCCTCTGGACTGAAACCTATAGAAATAAATTCCCGAGCTTACACTCTCAGTACTCCAGGTAACACTAAATTTACCAGGATTATGGTTTTTATCAACTATTGTTTCCACCAATCTGCCCTGAAGATCAAAAACCTGTATTACTACCCTTGCATTAACAGGTATTTCGTATTTGATTTTTGTTTCAGGATTAAAGGGGTTCGGATAGTTCTGGCTAAGGGCAAATTTTTGGGGTTTCTGTTCTGATCTAGCTACAGGAGACTCATTAGCATAAATCTCCTTAATAGTTTCCAAATCCAGGGCCTTGTTATAAATGCGAACTTCATCAATTACACCATTAAAATTGTAATTATCTTCAGAAGGCAGAGCCTGGCCAATAGTGAGATTGATCTGAGTAGTATTTAATTTTCCGGAATAATCAGCCTGAGCATCTAGATTACCATTTACATAAAGTTTAATTTGAGAACCATCAAATACACCGACGATATGATACCAGGAATCCTTCTGCAATGACAGTTCTGAATCCAGGTCTTTGATTCCTGAACTTGTATTTACCGTCCAGCGCAATTTTTTCTCAGGTAATATAGAAAATTTCCAGCGGTTTTGCCAGTTACCATGAGAAATTATATAAGATTCCCGGTCACTATAAAGACTATTGGGCTGACACCACAGACTTACAGTGATGGAATCCTGAAAATTTAGCAGCGAATTATTTTCAACACTAATGTAATCATCCTGGCCATCGAAATAGTAGGCTTTTTCGGATTGACCAATTTTATCTGCAGTTAATTCTGCTCCATAAATATGGCTTGGATTCTGAAAACCACTAGAATCAGCGGCATTCCCATTAAAAGTGTAATAGGCCAATAGTTTTGCATCTTCTATTTCTGTGTAAGTTTTGACTGCAACCTGAATACTATCCCGGTCACTTCCTCCTTTTCCATCTGAGATCTGACAAACTAAATAATACAGGCCTTCAACTAGGGGAGCCTGCCAGTCAGTGACTGAATCCTGAGAATTAAACTCTCCTTTGGTTGATGACCAATTATAATTTATTGTATCCTGGTTGAGATCAGTTGCAAGGCAAACACATCTAATATCATTACCTGGCTCCACTTTTCTGGGAGTAACTGACAAATCTGTAATTTCAGGATCATAATTTATTTCTTCTTGCACTGTAATTCTGACTGTATCGCTGACCTGAGAGCCGTTGGAATCGGTTACTCGGCAAACAATTGAACTAGTTCCTGTTTTAGCAGGAGCCTGCCAGCTTATCATTGCTCCAGCACCAATATTTTCTCCTGATTCAAACCAGGCATAGGTCAAGTTATCACCGGGGTCCTCAGTTGTACAGTAAATATTGGTCTGGTCATTGTAAACAATAGTATCCTCTTCAGCCTGGAGACTTTTAATCCGCGGGGGATAATTATCAACTGTTTTACCGGAATAAAAATCTATCGGCACTCCATCAGCAAAAGTTGTATTTAAATTATATTGCAGTTCTGCACCCGCTGGAATAAAAACTAAAATTCTGGCACTTCCGGACGGAATACTGATCAATTCTTGACCATTCACAGAAGTTTTAATCATCTCATTATTTACAGCATCATAAATGTCCCGGCTTGTTTCAGTATTGATTTGAACCGTTTTTTCCTGATTATAAGGATTATAATAGAGATAAGTTGGATAAGCCTGCCCGTGATAATAATCGGTTTTCAAAAGATCAAGCTGTAAAATTGCCTCAACATCAGTAGTATCGATTATTGAGCCAAAGATGCCAACATGAGATGAGCTATATAAAGAAAGATTGGTCGGACCCCAGTCATTTCTAAGGAAATCGCCGGTTGCAAAGGGCCTTTTTTCTTCATTAAGTGCTTTTTCCCGCATGGCTTCGTGAGCGATATAAGAATTTGGATCATACTGATAAGACCAGGCTTCACAATCCTGAAGGCTATCAGGTAAATAATTAGGATAAAACAAGCGGGTTGCATTAGCAATATTAAGGGCCCATTTGCCCAGAGTCTTGGCGAAACGGTCATCATAACGTAGCATAGGAATTAGGGCTCCAAATTGTTCCACTCCGTTCATATAAAAAGCATAGCCTTCTGAAACATTGGGCTTTGCCTCTCCTATTAAACCGTAACAATCATAATCGCCCCAGTTTCCAATTGTCGCCCCCCAGTTTCTACGATTACCTTCCGGTGTAAAGCACCAATTTAACAATTTTTCTACATTATAGTTTGTATTAAGTTCAGCGTTCATCCGGGCTGCAGTATAAACGCCATAGGGTAGCTGCAGTTCATAAGAAGGGTTCTCACTTAATCCATTTAGATATTCCAAGCACCATTCGGCTCTGATCCGATATTTTTCCTGACCGGTTTCTTTATAAGCATTATACAAAATCCAGGCTATAGCGCCAGCTGCTTCTGGTTGACGAACTCCCGATGCATTGGGCGACATAGAAGCCAAATACCAGCCTCGATAATTCATATCAGGGACTTGCCAGGGAGTAGCTTCTCCACCCATAGAATCAACAGCTGCCGACCAGCGGTC
>JAIPJV010000020.1 GCA_021734005.1 Fidelibacterota bacterium | reverse complement strand
CGGGGCGGCCCGGAGGGTAGAAAATGAATTTTGATGAATTTTCTAGGCTAAGGCTGCTGCATACATCTCTTTGGCTTTGTAAGAGCTCCTCACCAGAGGCCCGGACATAACCTGTTTTAAGCCAATTTCCAACCCTTTTTCTTCAAAATATTCAAATTCTTGAGGAGCCACATAGCGATCAACTGGAAGATGTTTCGATGTTGGCTGCAAATACTGTCCAATCGTGAACAATTGACAACCGGCATCAAAAGCATCCTGCATTAAATCAATGACCTGTTGATTGGTTTCACCCAATCCAACCATGATGCCGGATTTTGTTATCTGGCCTTGACTTCGAGCATATTGGATAACTTCCAGAGACTGCTGATAATCAGCCTGGGGACGGGCTTTTCTATATAATTGGGGAACGGTTTCCAGATTATGGCCCAGGACATGGGGACGAGCAGAAAAAACCCGGTCCAGATCCTCTTCTCTACCCTGAAAATCTGGAATGAGAACTTCAACTTTACACTCAGGATTATATTCTCGAATTTTTGTAATGGTTTCAGCCCAGATTTTCGAGCCGCCATCAGGCAGATCATCGCGGGTGACTGAAGTGATTACGCAATAGTCCAGACCAATGCTGCGAATTGCACTAGCCACATGCTCGGGTTCCTTTTCATCCACCTTTTTATCCGGCCCTGTTTCAACTGCACAAAAACGACAATTTCGGCTGCATTTATCTCCCAGAATCATGACTGTGGCTTCACTGTTCCGCCAGCACTCACCTCTATTGGGACATTTGGCTTCTTCACAAACTGTATGAAGATCGTTTTCCTTCAAAATTTTGCGCATTTTTTTTACGTATTGATTAGAAGATATATCAATCTTAAGCCAATCCGGTTTTGTTCTCTTTTTAATTTTCATCAGCGTCCCTATTATTTCAAATTAAGCAGACTGAAGTTATCTATTTTTCCGGATAATTAAAAGTGGACTGGAATTTTATCATAAGCCGTGCCCATTTCTGCCTTATATTTTTTGCTTTTATAGAATATTCTGTTAACAAAATAACCTTTTCAGAGTTTATTAAGTAAATATTTAAAGCCTTAAATATCAGATAAGAATTCCTTTTATAAAAAGCTGGAATATCAATAAATTCCCACTCAGAAAGTTGTGTTATTAGAAAAGCAATCAGGAGAAAGAGAATGAAGATCAAGGTTGGAATTTTGGGAGCTACCGGGAGTGTTGGCCAGCGATTTATTCAACTGCTGGAAGACCATCCCTGGTTTGAAGTCAATTATGTAGCAGCCTCTCCCCGATCAGCGGGAAAAAGTTATCAGGAAGCAGTCTCAGGGCGCTGGCTTATGTCAACTCCTATGCCTGACAATGTTAAAAATCTTATAGTCCAGGATGCCAGTGAAATCGATGCTGCTCAAGGTAAATGCTCAATAATCTTTTCTGCTGTAAATATGGCCAAAGATGATATTCGCAAATTGGAAAAGGCCTATGCTAAAGAAGGATTTGCTGTTTTATCCAATAATTCTGCTCATAGACACACTGATAATGTTCCTGTCCTTATCCCGGAAATTAATCCCGATCATACTGAGATAATTCATGATCAGAGGAAAGCTTATGGCTGGGATAAAGGCCTTCTGGCTGTGAAACCGAATTGTAGTGTTCAGAGTTATGTCACCCCGATCTACGCCCTAATGGAGCAGGGTTATAAAGTCAGTGAAATGATTGTTACCACACTTCAGGCCTTATCAGGAGCCGGATATCCCGGACCTTCTTCTCTGGATATGATTGATAATATTGTTCCTTTTATTGGTGGTGAAGAGGAAAAATCCGAACTCGAACCTCAGAAAATTCTAGGAAAAGTTCAGGATGGTAAAATAGTCTATAATCAGAATATTAAAATTTCTGCCCATTGCAACCGGGTTCCAGTTATCGATGGCCATACTGCCTGTGTCAGTATGAAATTCGCAGATAAGAAACCAAACCTTGAGGAAATTCTGGATATTTGGAAAAATTTCAAAGGTGAACCGCAAAAAATGGAACTTCCTATGGCACCGCTTCAACCCATTATCTATGAAAAAGAAAACGACCGGCCACAGCCCCGCAAAGACAGAAATAATGACAAAGGAATGGCAGTCACAGTTGGCCGATTAAGGGACGGCAATGTCTTTGACTACCGTTTTGTAGGGCTTTCTCATAACACGATACGTGGTGCAGCCGGAGGTGGCATTCTTAATGCTGAATATCTGGTTAAAATTGGTTTAATAGAAATATAGCAAACAGGAATATAAAAAATGTCAAAAATAGTAGTAAAAATAGGCGGTTCCAATCTCAAGGATACTGCCAGCCTTCATAAAGTAATTCATACTATAAAAAAATATAACCAGCCTCTGATCGTTGTTGTCTCGGCTTTCTATGGTATTACTGATAAATTGGTGGAGATCCTAACTCTGGTCAAGCATGATCGGGATGAGATTCAGGAATTGACCAACTTCCTGCTCGAAATGAAACAGGAGGTTCTGGAAAAACAAATTGATGATCAGCAGATTCTAAAGACTACTTATCAAAAATTGGAAGAACGGGTTGAAGAGCTGGAGCGTTATCTACTGGGAATCCATTATATTGGTGAAACGCCGGGTTTTGTGGAGGACGTTGTTCTCAGTTATGGTGAAAGATTAAGTGCTCTGGTTATGACGGCAATATTGCAATCCAATAATATTGACGCAGATGAGGCCCTCCCTGAGGAAATTGGCCTGGTGACAAATGGCCAATTTGGTCGCGCCACAGTTGATTTTGAGAATTCCCGGCAGGCTCTGCTGAAAAATTTAAGCGGCGATAAAATTTATATTGTCCCTGGATTTTATGGAATATCACGGGAGAAAAAGGTGACTCTTTTAGGTCGAGGCGGAAGTGACTACTCAGCTGCATCAATTGCCCGCTGTATCAATGCCAAATCCCTGGACGTCTGGAAAGATGTAGATGGCTTTTTGACTGCTGATCCTGGTCTTGTCAAACAGGCTCAACGGGTGAAAAAATTGTCCTATACTGAAGCAGCAGAATTGGCTTATTTCGGCGCTAAAATTCTCCATCCTCTCACAATTTCTCCGCTCATGAATACTAATATTCCAGTGCGCATCTTTAATATTAATCACGAGATAGATCTTGATAATCCTTTCTCTGTTATCGATTCCAGTACAAAAGTCAGCTCCCAGATCATCAAAAGCGTCACTTACAATGATGATTTTGCAATTTTAAAATTGATCGGCCCTGGAGTTGGTATTCGCCCGGGATTGCTTGCTGATGTGACTACCAAACTGGGAAGCAATAACATCAATATAAAATCAGTTATCACTTCTCAAACTTCTATTAATCTTCTTTTGGCCCGCAAAGACCTACTCAAGGCTTATAATATTGTTCAGGAACTGGATCTGCAACTGGTCAATGAATTGCAAACTGTTGATGACATTTCTGTAATCGCTTTGATCGGAGAAGGAATGATGGAAAAATGCGGCCTGGCTGCCCGAATGTTTGGAGCCATGTCCCGGGAAAATATTAATATTTTGATAATTTCCGAAGGTGCATCGCCGGTCACAGCCTATTTTATCATTCATCAGGATGAACGGGACAAAGCTGTGCGAGCCATCCATCGGGAATTTTTTGAAAATGACGCCAAAAATTAACCATTAAAAAGATAAGAGGATAAAAATGCCTCAAAAAACAATTGACGAGATAAATGCCAAAATCAAATCCGGAAAATCAGTAGTTCTGACTGCAGAAGAGGTCTCAAAAATGGGCCGTGAAAAATCAGCGCAAGAAATAGCATCCCAGGTTGACGTTGTAACTACGGCTACTTTTGGACCAATGTGCTCTTCGGGAATTTTTATGAATTTTGGCCATGCAGATCCACCGATTCGCATGCAGGAAGTTACTCTGAATAATGTAGAAGCCTATGCCGGACTGGCTGCTGTTGATGTGTATTTAGGTGCAACCCAGACCGATCCTGACAATCCCAAATACGGCGGTGCCCACGTAATTCAGGAACTCATCGAAGGCAAATCTGTCCATTTGAAAGCAAAAAGCACAGGCACAGATTGCTATCCCGGGACTTCAGTCGATACACAGATCACAAAAGATAGCATTAACGAACTCTATATGTATAATCCCCGTAACGCTTACCAAAATTATCCTGTAGCAACAAATACTACTAACCGGCATATCTATACTTACATGGGAAGTTTACTGCCCAATTTGAACAATGCAACCTACTCTACATCAGGTGAATTGAGTCCCCTTCTTAATGATCCGGAGATGGAAACAATTGGAATTGGGACGAAAATTTTCCTGGGCGGCACAACCGGTTTTGTCAGCTGGCAGGGCACTCAATTTCACACTACCAAACCAAAAAATGAATTTGGAATCCCTCTGGAAAATGCTGCTACTCTGGCTCTGATAGGCAATTTGAAAGATATGAGTTCGGAATTTATTCAGGCAGCCTATTTTGAGCAGTATGGAGTCAGTATTTTTATTGGTCTGGGAATTCCAATTCCGATTTTAAATGAGGATATTGCTAAAGCCGTGATGATCAGAAATGAACAGATTGAGACTACAATTTGTGATTATGGGACAACCGGCCATCCGGCAATTGGACGAACCAATTACAAGGAATTGCAAACCGGAAGTATTAAAATTGATGGCAAAAAAGTTCGCACAGCACCTATGTCCAGTATTCCCAAAGCTCGCAAAATTGCCGCTTCTTTAAAAGAGTGGATCGAAGAAGGAGAATTCACACTATCAGAACCTGTTCAGGCTTTTCCAAAGGGTACATCTTTGAAATCGCTCAACTCTCAGGGAGATAAATAATATGAAGAAAAAATATATTTTGTCGTTTAATCAGGATTCCGTTAATAAACCGGTCACTTATGATCTGATCAAAAATTTTGACATCAAGATCAACATTATCAAAGCCAATATTTCTGCTGATGAGGCCGGCCATCTTCTGGTTGAGATGGAAGCTGATCAGGAGAATATGGAGAAATGTTTTCAGTATCTGGACGAAAATCGAGTTGAATATGTTCCCGCTGAAAATAGAATAATTTTTGATCAGGAAAAATGTGTTGATTGCGGAAGTTGTACTGCTGTCTGTTTTGCTGAAGCCCTTACCCTGGATCCGGAGACGAGAGAGCTCCAATTTCATCCAGAAAAATGTGTGTTTTGTAAGCTATGTACAAAAGCGTGTCCCTTAGGTCTATTTGAGATCAGGTTTAATGAGTGAAATTCCAACAGAAAGATTTTACCGTCAGGGAATGGGTGAAGAGCGTTTCAATTCTTTTGTAATCACCTATCAACAATCGGATATCTGGTGCGCTGTTTCCAGGGAAACTGAGACTGAGGGAATTAAGTCCTTTGCCCTGGCAGAACTGAAAAAATTACGCCACATTCTGGATAATTATATAAAAAAACGGGATGATTTTCTATCAAGTCATCAACCTATTAAATATGACTCCGCTGCTCCAGCCATTATCAAAAAAATGCTGAGCGCCTCCCAGCAGGCCGGGACAGGGCCGATGGCCTCTGTAGCCGGTGCTTTTTCTGAGTATATTGGCAATAAAATATCAGAAAAATTTCATCCCCGGGAATTGATTTTGGAAAATGGCGGCGATAATTACATTAAAATAGAAAAAACTCTGATCTCATCGATCTACGCGGGCAATTCTCCCCTATCTGAAAAAATTGGTCTTAAAATCGAACCCAAATTTTCTCCTCTCGGTGTGTGCACATCGGCAGGAACTTTTGGTTCTTCAAAAAGCTATGGCCAGGCCGATGCTGTTGTAATTGCCAGTAAAAATACACTTCTGGCTGATGCCTATGCTACAGCTCTGGCCAACAAAGTTGAAACTAAAGAGGACGTAAAAAAAATAGCCGAATTAGCTAAAAATGCGGAGCAAATTCTGGCCTGCATTATTATAAAAGATGTTAAAATGGCTGTAAATGGAAAGCTGGAAGTCGAAATTTTATGAGTTTAAATGAACATCAACAAACTCACTGCCATGACTGCCATCCCGGCAATTAGACCAGTGATTGAGAGATGATGCTCACCATATTCCCGGGCTGTAGGCAGAAGTTCATCGAGAGAAATATAGACCATTATCCCGGCAACACTTGCAAAAACATAACCAAATACTATGGGGCCCATAAAAGGTCGCAAAATTAAGTATCCAATTAAAGCGCCAAGAGGTTCTGATACTCCTGATAGGAAAGAATAGAAGAATGCTTTTTTACGATCTCCAGTAGCAAAATATATTGGTACAGATACGGCAATTCCTTCTGGAATATTATGGATTGCGATGGCCACGGCAATGGCAATTCCCAAACTGGGCTCATTGATCGCCGCTGTAAAAGTTGCTAATCCTTCGGGAAAATTATGAATTGCAATAGCAAGTGCTGAAAATAAGCCCATCCGCATAAGATTATTATCTTCAGCTGACTGTTTCTGGGGTTCTTCCATATCCCGTATTTTTTTGACTTCATGAGGATTTTCATAGGAAGGAACAATTTTGTCAATTAGGCCAATCAAGGCGATCCCGCTGAAGAAGGCAATCACGGTTAACCAATGCCCCATCACATAGTTTGTGCCCTCAATCAGGGAGTCACGGGCCTTATCAATAATTTCAACGAAGGAAACATAGATCATTACTCCAGCAGAAAATCCCAGACTGGTTGCTAAAAATTTTGGGCTTGTCCGTTTTGTGAAAAAGGCCAGAGCACTTCCAATCCCGGTCGATAGGCCAGCAAAAAGAGTCAATCCAAAGGCAATTAAAAAGTTGGAATCAATCATAAAATAAATTTCCTTGTATTAAAAACTAGAAGCAGCGACCTTTATCATCTTTGCGGCAATCGTCTCCCGGACACTGATAACAAATTTCGTTTTTGAGATCTTTGCCTTCAAAATAATCAGTCACATTTTGAAGAGTTGTAGTAGCAATATTATTGAGAGCTTCTGTTGTAAAAAATCCCTGGTGGGAGGTTATTAAAACATTATTGAAAGTCAATAATCGGGCCAGCACATCGTCACTGATCAGTTGACTGGAAAAATCTTCGAAAAAATATTTGCTCTCTTCTTCATAAACATCCAGGGCAGCGGAACCGATTTTCTTATTTTTCAAAGAATCGATCAAAGCCTTTGTGTCGATTAGATGACCACGACCGGTATTGACGATCATGACATTATCTTTCATTTTTGCCAGGCTTTCCTTATTGATCATGTGGAAAGTCTCCTTGGTCAGCGGACAATTCAGAGAAATAATGTCGGATTTTTTGTATAATGTATCTAGATCAACGTATTCATAGCCGGCTTTTTCAGCATATTCCTGATCAGGATAAGGATCATAAGCATAAACATTCATACCGAAGCCATTTAAAATGTCGATCAATATTTTACCGATTTTACCGGTGCCAATTACCCCGGCATTTTTACCATGCATATCAAAGCCCTGCAACCCGCTAATAGTGAAATTATTGTCATTGACACGATAATAGGCTTTGTGGATTTTTCTATTCAAAGACAAAATCAATCCAACGGTATGCTCAGCCACAGCATAGGGCGAATAGGCCGGAACTCGAACAACATGCATATTTTTATAAGCTGCTTTTAGGTCCACATTATTGTATCCGGCTGAGCGCAGAGCTGTCAATTTTATGTCATACTCATTGAGTTGCTCGATTAATTCAGCAGTTAATTGGTCATTGACGAAAATGCAAACTGCATCAGCATCCCGGGCCAGGATCACAGTTTCCGGTGTAAGATGGTCATCAAAAAACTTGAGATCAAAATTATATTTTTCATTTATCTTATTAAATACTTCTCTATCGTAATCCTTAGAATCAAAAAATGCTATAGTTTTACGCTGCATTTTTTATCACCTTTTGTTTTTAAACAATTGAAATAACAATTTTACATTTTAAATAGCGTTTAAAAGCCCTTTAAAGTGTATATAAAGGGCCTTTAAAATTTAATATACCAGAAAAAATATTTATACAATTTTCTGAAATTGGCAAATTCCCAATCAATTAGATTCAACAAATTTTAATAATTAAATCGTAAAATACACTCTGAATTCTGTAAATAGATATTAGAACATTTACGATTAATAAAATAATAGAATGAGCAATCCGACTATTTAATTTGCCAGAAGGAAGAGATTTTTTACTCTTCCACTTCCAGACTAACTATTTTGGCAGTTACGCCTTTTAGAAGGTTCAATTTTCTATTGAATTCCTGATGTTTATCTTTGTCTCCAGCTAGCTCAATAAAAATATTGCCAATTTCAGAGCAATCATCAAGAACACCTTCGTGCATTCCCAGACGAGTTTTAATAAAGCAGCCCCATTCTGTCAGAATCTGTTGAACTTTAATAGCTTCTTTTTTGCGCTTATTGATCACAATTATCAAAAAATCTTTCATCATAAGAGTCCCCTTATTCCTTTTTAATTATCTGTTAGGATGATTTCATCATACTGGACTTCAAATCTTAATTTATGTTTGGCTTCTTCATTGGCAAGAAATTCAAAAAGTTGTTGAATTTCCTGATCATCAGTTAGTTCTTCCATATCAGAATAGAGTTGAAAAGCCTTTTTTTCGCGCTGCATAGCCAAGATAATGGCATCCTGGAGTCCCATTTCTTTCTCAGGATCAACTTCGACCATATAATCTGAAATTTTTAAATTTTTAGTGTGCCGGGAAGCTTTAGGGAGTCCTCCAGTTTTCTGGACATTTTGCAATTTTCTTTTGTGGCCCTGTTCTTCTTCAGCAAACTGTGAAAACATTTCAGTTATTTGTTTATCTTTGGCTTTTTGTGACCATTCCTGATAAAAATCGGAAGCTTCCTGCTCTTTTTCTATAGCAAAATTAAGGATTTCATCAATCGATTTAAAATATAATTCTTTACTCATAATACCTATCCCGGGATTAAAATCCGGTGGAAGCCAAACGGCCTCCACCGGATATGTTTATGCGATTTCTATTCTTCGTCTTCTTCTGGAGTGAAAGTACGGGTAGCAAGCTCTTTATCAATCATAAAAATTCCATTACCTGCATCACCAATTAACTCGAATTTATCAAGTATAGAACCTACATTGTCTTCTTCTTCGACCTGTTCAGTCACATACCACTGGAGAAAGATCTCGGTAGCATGATCATTTTCTTCTTTAGCCAGATCAACAAGGTCATTAATTGATTTGGTAATGAACTGTTCATGCTCCAAAGATGCTTCGAACATGGCTTTAATAGATTCGTACTCAGCTTCAGGCTTTTCAATAGCCTCGAGTACGACTCGACCACCCTGTTCATTGATATAATCATAGATCTTACGAGCATGAAACATTTCTTCTTCGGCCTGAACATCCATCCAGTTGGCTACACCTTCTAAACCATCGTGTTCAGCCTGAGCAGCCATGGATTGATATAAATAGGCTGAAAAGAGTTCTTTATTAACTTGCTCATTTAGTGCTTTTTCGATCTTCTTTTTCAACATGATCTGTATCCTTTCAGTTTAACTTTTCCATAATCCGTGAACATTGCAGTATTCGCGAGCGGATAGTTCTTCAGCTTCTACATGAAATACGGCTTCAGGTTTATCACCAGGATTGAGATATTTGCGATGGACCTGTCCATCAGCAATTAATTCAATCCATTCAATATAGTGTTTTTCTTCCATAGGATGAGCTGTGTTTTCTCCAACCTTAACAGTGACTTTACCGTCTTCTTGTTCAATAAAGGGTACATGTTTTTCAGTAGAAGAATCTTCAGTTTTTTCTTCCATCTTTTTCATATCTTCACCACAGCAAACAAGAGTACCACCGCCTACGTGAAGTACTTCTACAACATTACCACATACTTCACATTTGTAGACTTCTCTTTTCTTCATTATTGCCTCCTATTTTAATTTTAAGTTTAACATTTACTTGTTCTGAATAAACTTAGAAACATACGGGCTAACACCTGGTTTATCTCTTCTATAATGCCCGGAAGGTTCGCCGGTAAGAAGTTCTTCAAACCAGGCTTCATGCTCCGTTTCTTCATGCAGAATGGCTGCTGATAGTTCATAAGTTCTCGGATCTTTGCCATGAACGAAGTTGCAAATATCCGTATAAACACCAACAGCGCATCTTTCTGCATCAAGAAGAACTTTTAAAAGATTCTCGGTTGTTGGTTCATCAGGTAATTCGGCATCCATACATGATGCTCTGTCAGCAAAATCCCTGATGTTTTTGGGCAGTCTGCCACCAAGTTCATAGATCCTGGGAACTAAGGCCTCGAAATGATTCCTGTCTTCCAATCGAGCGTCTTCTATTATCTCTTTTATCGCTTCACCTTCTAACCCAACGGCATGAGTGCGGAGATTTGTATAATAATAGTAAGTTGTAAATTCAGCTGCAGCTGCATTTATCAGTTTTTTTACTAATACCTCTACATCCAAACCAGCTTTTTTAATTAATTCGATATTCTTCTTGGCCATTTTTTTATCCCTTATAAATTGGAGTAAACACCCAGGTTATGTATTTACCCTATTTTTCGGCCTCTTTGTGACATAACCACCAGTCATAGCATTCATATTCTTCTTTACGTTTCTTAGCATCTTTAACATTTGATGCAGGCGGTACAATTACACGATCTTTGATCAATTCATTGTTAGGCCAGTTAGCAGGCATAGCTGCTTTGTTCTTTGCACCAACCTGGAAGGCCTCGATCATTCTCAAGAATTCGTCCATATTCCGTCCCAGTTCCTGCGGATAATACAGAATTGCACGAACTGTTGATTGTGGATCAACGATCAGAACAGCACGGACTGTGTCAGTTCCTTTGTTGGGATGGATGAATCCCAGTTTCTTGGAAATATTACCAGTATCATCAGCAATAATGGGGAATTCAATTTCTGTATCCAGATTTTCTTCAATCCATTCTACCCATTTAATGTGGGAGAATACCTGATCAATACTCAAACCAACCAATTCAGTATTCAGTTTTTTGAAATCATCATAACGTTTCTGAAAAGCAACAAATTCAGTTGTACAAACTGGTGTAAAATCAGCAGGATGGCTGAACAAAATTAGCCATTTGCCTTTGTAATCTTCCGGCAAATTGATTTCACCATGAGTAGTTTTTGCCTTGATCTCTGGTAATTTGTCACCAATTAATACCTTTCTTTCTTCTTCCATGATTTCTCCTTTCTTTTTTGATTATTTAATATATTAACTCAACTTTTCTTTCAATTCAGATAGTTTCACAACATGCTTGCGTTCTTCAGCAATTATCTTCTCAATCTTGCTAACTTCACTCTCGGGCACAGTAGTTTGCATTTCTCTGTAATAGGCAATTGTATCCAATTCTTTTTTGATAGCATAATCAACAGCGGGGAGAGCTTCTTCTATCTTATTAATATCATCTTCCAGTTTTTCCATGCTGAAAATCAAATTGTCAGCATAAGCTTTTAAGTATTTAAAATATTCACCAGGATAACTTTCTGATGGTTTATAATCCTGAATATCAGCAAGCATAGCCTGGAAGGTTTTTTTATGCTTGACTTCTTCATCTGCTAGAAATTTAAAAAGGTCTTTCAGATCTTTATTATCAAGCCTGGCACTAACTTTTCTGTAAAATTTTTCGCCATTCTCCTCAATCTTTAAAGCGAACTGATAAATTTCATCAGGTTTAAACATTGCCATAATAACCTCCAAATTCTTTGAACATCCTGATTCCTCTTTACCTCCTAAAGAATCGATCTAATTACTGATACTTTAATCCAGCTCTTCGAATTCTTCTTTGCCTACTCCACATTCGGGACAAACCCAGTCATCTGGCAAATCTTCAAAAGCTGTTCCAGGTTCAATTCCACTATCAGGATCACCTTTTTCCGGGTCATAAACATAACCACAAACAGTGCATTCATACTTACTCATAACTTTCTCCTTTTGTTTTAGTTAAAATACTCATAAATAAAAAGAATATAATCCTCTTCATACTTTTTGCTTTAGTTTAATATAAATTGTCATCGATTTTTTTTCTTGCAACAATTTAATATTTAGCATAATTAGACAAAAATGTCAACCCTATTAGTCAATTATTAATTATCTTTTTCCAGACATTCTTTACATATACCTTTATAATAGCATTTAACCTCGTCTACCTTATTTCCTTCAATAGTATCAACACAATTTCTACCCAGTGATTCCTCCGGACTAATATCATAAATCCGGCCACATTCCAAACAAAGAAAATGGTCATGATCTTGTTTGCTGAGATCATAGTGCGTTGTAGTCCCTGCAATATTGAGTTCTTCGACAATGCCCTCTTCTACAAAAACTTTCAATGTATTATAAACAGTAGTTTTTGAAATAGTAGGAATTGTTTTGACTACATCTTCATAGATTTTCTCAGCAGTAGGATGTTCTTTACTATCTTCTAAATACTTCATAATCATGATTCGATGATATGTAGGTTTTACATTCTTGGATTCGAGATAATTTTTGATATTTTCTACTTTTGTACTCATTACAAATCAAAATTAAAACCAAATTAACAATTTGTCAAGCTTTATTGCTATTTTTCTTAATTTTTTGTATCCTTTATCTGAGTCACCCAATATTTGTAACGATTAATCCTGAATACCATCGAAATTGGTATTGAGAATTAGACTTTAATAGAAATCAAACAAAACAGGAGTTGGTAATATGTTAGAAATAAAAAACCTGGCAGTTGAGGTTGAAGGGTCTCCGATCCTGAAGGATATCAACCTTCATATAAAACCAGGTGAAATCGTAGCTTTATTTGGCCCCAATGGTAGTGGTAAAACCACATTGCTTATGGCTATAATGGGTTATGACAAGTACAAGATAACTTCCGGACAGATTATTTTCAAAGGTCAAAATATAACCAATATGGATATAAATGAACGGGTCAAGCTGGGAATCGGCATGATGTTTCAGAGACCACCAGTTGTCAAAGGCGTTACAGTCAAAGACCTCATTCACATGGCCGGGGAACTGGAAGGTGATTACACGCAACTCTCCGATCGTTTAAATGCTGATGCTTTCTTAAATCGCTATTTGAATGACGGATTTTCCGGTGGCGAGATTAAACGTTCTGAATTGCTTCAGCTTCTATCACTTCAATCTGATCTTCTGCTTCTGGACGAACCTGAATCCGGAGTAGATGTAGAAAATGTGGAATTAATCGGTCGTACTATTAATGATATGCTCCATGAAAATCTGCTTGTCGAGGAGAATGGTCTGACCAGAAAACAGCGACATAACAAGAGAAAAAGGGCCGGTCTTGTGATCACCCATACAGGTCATATACTCGATTATGTTAATGCGGATCGAGCTGTGGTATTCATTGATGGCCATATTGTTTGTAAAGGCAATCCTGGAGAAGTTTTAAATATAATTAAAAGTAATGGTTTTGAGGAGTGCAAAAAATGCGATCAAAAGATATAGCAGAATTAGAACTTGACGATTTAAAAATAGAGGAAAAGGATGAGCATCCCTACGAGGATGATTTATCCCGGTTGAGCGATGAAGATAAGGACAGGATGAAACATGCTGGTGTTGATCCTGATTCTGATGATAAATCCGGCACTTTTTTAATGAAAGATCAATCAGTTGTCCACTGTAATATTGCTCAGGACAGTGTTGAACTGCTCAGTATGGAGAAAGCTTTACAGAAATACGAGAATCTCAAAGATTACTGGTGGAAGCTGGTATCACCTGACAAAGACCAATATACTCAGAAGGTCAAGGAAAATGATGGTCAGGGTTACTTCATTAGAGCCCGCAAAGGTCAGAAGGCCCTTTTTCCTGTTCAGACCTGTCTGTATCTGGAGCATTCCGGTACAGTTCAATCGGTTCACAATGTGATCATTGCAGATGAAGGTTCTGAAGTCGACATTATCACCGGTTGCACATCCCGTGAAAAAGCCAATCAGACCAGTGCCCATCTGGGCGTTTCTGAAATATACGTGAAAAAGGGGGCTAAAGTCACCTATTCCATGATCCACAACTGGGACGAAGATGTAAAAGTTCGACCCCGAACAGGAGTCCGAGTTGAAGAAGGCGGGACCTTTATTTCCAATTATATAAGTATGAAAGCAGTCAAAGATGTTCAGATGAATCCAGCTGCTCATCTGGTTGGTAAAGGCGCAACCTCATCATTTAATAGTATTTTAGTAGCACCGGAAGGAGCCCATCTTGATATTGGTGCCCAGG
>JAIPJV010000019.1 GCA_021734005.1 Fidelibacterota bacterium | reverse complement strand
AACACTCAACTTCTTGACCCGTGAAATCTATCATAGTAATAATCTGTTGATATTGAACATAAATTGATTTATGATAAATTTAAAAAAATTTCAGTATGATGCTTATTTCACCGGGTTCATCTTTCTGCCCTGATGGAATAAAAAAACTTAAATTCCACAGGGTAAACTTTCTGCTTTAATATTATTCATTTTATATCTTTCATTTTTCACGAGCCCAAAAGTAACTTTTAAATCCGCCGTTAATCTAAACCTGAATTATGCATAACCCTCCAAAAGATAGTGGTTAATCGAATGTTAATTAAAGTTTTAGCATCACTATTTTGAAAAAACTGAGTTTTCTGAGGTTATGCATAATTTTAAGGTTAATCCCGAAAATCCAGGAGGGATTATTCGGCCCGGAGGGTAGAAAATGAATGTTAATGAATTTTCTGGTAAAATATGCTATAAAAAAAGTTGTTAACATTTAATAAACAAGATTTCATTTGAATAAAACTAAAAATGTTATTAAAATGCGAGTTGCTTTTTTAATGGATAGATTTATTGATCAGGAAAATAATTTGAATATAAAATCCCCTAAGCTTCAGCACATTATCCCAAAAAATCACCAAAAATTAATTTTCAAAAACAAAGAGGCCATGCTATGAGAAAGAAACTTTTCATCATTCCAGTAATATTAGTTTCTGTGTTTTTTCTTTTTATTCAGAATTGCAGTCCTGCCAATCAAAGTCAGGCAGGTAAACCAGGTGAATATCCAACTAAACATCCCGACCGCATCGTTGCCACCTGGAATCAAGATCCTGCAACATCTTTTAATGTAACCTGGCGGACTAACTCCAGCGTAACCGAGGGCAAAGCAATGATCGCTCTGGCAAAAGATGCCCCGAAATTTCATTTGAAGGCGAAATCTGTTGAAGCCAAAGTTCAAAAACTTAAAGCCGATCGGGTTGGCGAAGATGTCAAAGCCAATTATCATACGGTCACTTTCAAAGACTTGAAGCCCAACACAATGTACGCATATAAAGTTGGAGCGAATGATGAGTGGAGCGAATGGTTTCAGATCAAAACAGCCTGCCAACAAGAGAAGCCTTTTAATTTTATCTATCTCGGTGACGCCCAAACTGATATTTTATCCCATTGGTCTAGAGATATTCGGGCCGCTTTTTCAAAAGCCTCTGATGCAGCTTTCATAGTTCACGCTGGTGACCTTGTCAATCATGCTCACCGCAATCAGGAATGGGGAGAATGGAATCTAGCCGGTGGTTTTATTCAAAGTATGATTCCCAGTATTGCTGTTCCGGGAAATCATGAATACTGGCGCTACACTGATAATAGAGATGATCCCCGCTTGTTATCCATTCATTGGCAAAAGCAATTTGAATATCCTCGAAATAGCCCTGAAGGTTTGGAAGAAACTGCCTATTATATCGATTATCAGGGCATGCGGATTATTGCCTTGAATTCCAATCGGAAAATTGAGGAACAAAGTAAATGGCTGGAAAAAATTCTCAAAGATAATCCCAACCGCTGGACAGTGACAACTCACCATCATCCTATTTATTCTTCTGGAGAAGGTCGCAATAACGAAGAATTGAGAGCCGCCTGGGAGCCAATTTACAGCAAATATGGTGTCGATCTGGTTATGCAAGGTCATGACCATACCTATGCCCGGGGTCGAACGAAAAATATCAAAAAAGGAGTCAATGTTCGTGATCAGGGAACTGGAACTGTTTATGTGAATTCTGTAAGTGGTAGCAAAATGTATAATATGCGCGATACAAAATGGGATCCAATGGGTGGCGTTATGAAAAGAGCGGCCGAAAACACTCAGCTTTATCAAACAATTAGTGTTTCGCATGATACTCTTAAATTCCGGGCCTATACTGCTTCAGGAGAATTGTATGACTCTTTTGATATTGTTCAACAGGATGGACATCTGGCCAATAAAATCATCGAAAATCCTGTCGATGTTGAAGAACGCACTTTTGAAAATACCATAAAATATTGATTCATTAAAGAAAACAATCTTTTCTGAGAGCCTGCCGTAAAAAGCAGGCTCTTTTTTATTTGCCTGAGGAAAATCATTATCTTTCCATACCTCTTGTATAAATATTCTGGAGTAATTATATTATACTAGATTAGTGATAAAATTTGGGGGCTGATGTGAAATTAATTTTCGTGATAGCAATTACTTTTGTTTTTAATAATTATCTGGCTGCATCGATTTCTATCGACAGTGCTAAAATTGATTCTGCCTCTTTATTTCAAAGACAGGAATCAGTTTCACGGGATACTTCAGTTTATCGACAGGCCTATCAAGCCGCAATTAAAGACAATCATCTCAGTAATGATGAGAAGAAGATTTTGCACGCCCTTCAAAAAGCCTTGAATCTGGATGATGCCAGGGTTAATCTAATTGAGCAAAGATTACAGCTGAAGTACGGAGATGGTGAGCAATCCGGACGCTGGCAATTTGTTTTGCAAAATACTGGCTGGGGAGCCGGGTTGTATGGCTGGGGTCTGCCCTATCTTCTGGGAAAAGATGAAACCAGATGGATGGTGGGAATGGAAATGCTGACTCTGGGGAGTACATTTTATTTTAGCCAAAAATACTCTGAGAAAATGGATCTTCCGCTGGCCCGCTCACAGATGCTGGGATTGGGATCCAGCATTGGGCTTCATTATGGTTTTGCTATTAATGAACTTTTTGAACTTAATAATGAAGATTATTATGACAATGAGGAGGATGAAAAGAGAGCCTGGATGGCAACTCTAATGACCACAGTTCCAATCGGTATGTTGGCCGGGCAAAATCTTTATAATCGTTGGCAACCTGATTATGGAAGGACATGGGCTCTTTCACTGGGTACTTTTGTGGGTTTAAAAAGTGCTTATGACATGCAGGTAGTCCTTGATCCAGAGCCGGAAGAACCAATGATCGTCGATCCTTATCAATCTGAAAAAAATCCATATAAAAAATGGATTGACGATCAGACCAGCTGGGAAAAGCGGCGAGCTCTAATAACTATGACCGCCTATCCCCTGGCAGTGCTGGGAAGTAAAATTCTGACTGAAAATAAAAATTATACATTTGGTGATGCTATAATGCCTTTTCAAGGTTATTTATCAGGCGTTGTTTATAGCTATATGCTTCTTGATATGTTAAATGTTGACAAACAGTCACTTTATCGACTGGGCAATGTTGGGCTCGGTTTTAGCGGAATTTATCTTTATCAAAAAATGATCGCTGGTTACGATTATACTTTTGGTGAATCTTTTTTAATGGGTCTTGGGACAGCGTCGGGAATGGCCTTTGGTCTGGGAACTGCTATAATCACTGAAGCTTCCAGTCAACTTACCAGTCTTTTTGTTCTGTGCGGGGGAATTTCCGGCACTCTGCTTACAAAGCCAATGATCACTCCTCAAAAAGAGAGTCCAATTATAAATAATCAAGAAACCCGGTTGTCAATCTCTCCAGCCCTATATTTTGAGAATTCCAGAGAAAAAAAGAATGCAGTAAAAATATTACCCGGATTGGATTTTTCTTATCAATTGCCTTAATTCAGATCCCAAAATCATTTATCATTATAATTTTTGGTTTATAATAACCGCAACCATCTATATAATCCCGTCTGAATTTAATTCAATGTTTCATGAATTATTTTTAATAATTTGACAACATCATAGGGTTTCTGAATAAATCTGTAGTCTTTTTTACGAATTTCAGAGCGGGCTACTTTGCGATCGGAATAGCCACTGCTCAGAATTATTTTGAGGTCATCTTTTTCAGATCTGATTTGATCCGCCAGTTCAAGACCATCCATACCGGTCATTATCACATCACTGATCATTAAATCAAAATTATGTTTTTCATCTTGAAAAATTTGCAGAGCTTCTTCTGAATTTTCGGCACTAACAGTTGTATAATTATTGCTCTTTAAAACATTTTTTAAATATTGGAGAACCGGGATTTCATCTTCTACAATTAGGATTTTTTCACCATTCCCGGTAAATTTATCCATACTCTCCAGTATTTCTTTATTAGCATCTTTGGACTTATTTTCAGCAACTGGCAGATAAATTTTAAAAATAGTGCCCTGACCGGACTCGCTATACACATTGATCAAGCCACTGTGCTCTTTTATAATTCCATGGACAACTGAGAGCCCCATTCCTGTTCCTTCGGAACGGCCTTTCGTTGTAAAGAAGGGATCAAATATCTTATCTTGAATACTTTTATCAATTCCATGGCCTGTATCTTCAATGCTCAGCATTACATATTGTCCGGGATCAATGTCAGGAATTGTTTGGGCCTTATTATTATCAATGAAGACATTCTGGGTTGAAATTGTGAGGTTTCCTCCATCAGGCATCGCATCTCTAGCATTAACTACCAGATTGGTTATTACTTGCTCAATCTGCCCCTGATCGGCTTCTATATCCGATAAATCATCGGCCAGATTATTGTTCATCCGTATATCCTCTCCAATCAATCTATTAAGCATTTTGTTCAAATTTTCTACGATCTCGCTTAGATTAAGATTCTTGAGATCCATATCCTGTTTGCGACTAAATAAAAGCAAGTTTCGGGTTAGATCTGCGGCTCTGCGGGCGGCTTCATCAATACTTTTTAGATGCTGATAATTGGGATTAGAGTGTTCAGTTTGATTTAAGATCATCTGGGATAATCCAATGATGACAGTCAAAATATTATTGAAATCGTGGGCAACACCTCCAGCCAGAGTTCCAATAGATTCCAGTTTCTGGGTTTGAAGAAGTTGCTCATGGAGATTTTCTTTCTCGTCCTCAGCCCGTTTTCGAGCAGAAACATCCCGAGTAATAGCCAGCATCAATTCTTCGTCGCCATAATAAACCCGCCCGGTTTTAATCTCCAGAGGAATTAAGCTTCCATCCTTCTTTTTGTGGTAATCTTCTATAATTGTTTTCTGATTTGTTTCCCACTCACTCCATTGACGAAGAATATCCTTTTTACTCATTGTATTATCAGTGTGAAGATCAAAAACTTCCATTCCCAGCAGTTCCTCGCTTGTATAACCGGATTGTTCAACAGCAGCTTGATTAGCGTCAAGGATATTGCCTTTTATATCATGGAGAAAAATGCCATCCAGAGACTGTTCAAAAAGAGCCTTATACTTTCGTACACTATTTTTCAATTTTTTACGGGCCTCTTTTCTCTCGGTAATATCTCTGGCAATAGACAGTGAATATTTTTCATTATTTAATGTAAAAGCATGAGAACTTATCTCAACCGGAATTAATGTTCCATCTTTGGTTTCCTGTTCGATTTCAAAAGTGAAATGTTCTTTTTCTTTTAATTTTTGCATCAAGTCCGGGATTCTTTCTACACTTTCTTTAGATTCAATATCTCCCGGCCCCATTGCAATTAGTTCTTCTTTAGAATAACCCAGCATTTCACAGGCCACATCATTGACCTCAATAAATTTACCCGGACTACCGTCATCGGAAAGTTTATGAAGGAAAATTGCATCATTAGCATTATTAAAAATTTCTCTATATTTTTTCTCACTACGATAAAGAGCCTGGCGCATTTCATATTCTTCTGTAACATCACTGAAGACCAGGACAACACCGGTTACATCTTCGTTTTCATCCTTGATAGGTGCTCCGGAATCAGAGATTTGATATTCATTACCATGTTTTGATTTCAGGACTGTATGATTGGCAAGTCCTACAATTTTGCCTTCCTCCAATACCTGATTAACAGGACTTTCAACATCTTTTCCAGTTTTTGCATTTACAATATCAAATACTTCATCGATTTCTTTGCCTTTTGCCTCTTTTTGTTCCCAACCTGTCAATTCTTCAGCAACAGGATTCATTCGCACAATTCGTCCTTGCAGATCAGTTGATATAACTGCATCGCCAATAGAGTTCAAGGTGGTACGCAGATTCTTTTCCTGCTTCTCCAGTTCAATCTCAGCCTGTTTTCGCTTGGTTATGTCTCTTATCCGAACTAAAATATCCTTACCATTCTCATGTAAATAAAGAGTGGCAATAAACCATTTATCCTGGCCTTCTATTTGAGCTGGATATTCGAATCTCTGGGGTTCACCGGTTTGCAGAACCTTCCGGGAATTTGCATCAAATAATTTATTTATAGGTTTCGGTAGAACATTCTGACGTTTTTTACCAAGAAACTCCTCAGGCGGTAAAAAAAGAGGTGAATTTTCTTTATAATGGACATCTATAAAACGATCCTGGTCATCAATAATAATGATAATATCGGTCATGGATTTGATCAGATTTTTGTATTTCTCTTCGCTCTCCTTTAAATCAATCTGGGTCTGTTTTCGTTTGCTGACATCTCTATGGGAGGCCATATAGCCGGTAATATTGTTGTGATCATTTTTGATCGGAGAAACCACCAAATGACAATAAAAGGTCGATCCATCTTTACGCTTATTTAATAGTTCACCTTTGTAAGATTCGCCACTAGCTATAGTCTCATAGATCTCTTTTTGAATCTCATCAGAGGCTTCTTCAGCATTGAAAATATCCGGTTTTTCCCCGGCAATCTCTTCAAATTTCCAGCCGTAAAGCTCTTCAGCAGCTGAATTCATGTAGTTTATCCTAAAATTATCATCAGTCTGAATAATACTATCCGAGGACTGCTCTACCAGATAGACCATCTCTCTCATATCCTGATGGTGTTCATGGCAACGGGCATTTTCCTCTTTCAACCGTTGATTTTCCTGCTTAAGTTTCTGAAGTTGCTTCTCAAGATTTTGATCTGCACTCTTACTATTCATAATCCAATCCTAATTGTTTGAAAATAAAAGATTAAATTGTACTTAATTATAGCGCTAAGGTAGGAAAATTATTTTTGACATGCAAGAAGTTCTTAAACGCCAGGTAGCAGGGTAAGATGACTGAATGGATTGATTGTTTTTAACTGAAAAATTTTATTGATTCTGGCTAAAAATACTGTAGAGTTAATATTCTAATACTCGCTCCTACTTTTTTTTACAAATTTTTAAAACTAGCCTCCTTTTCTGAATATTTATTATTTAATCGTTAATTTTTCTTGCGACAGCATCCAATTTCTATTATATTTATATTGATTTAATTGTTTTAATCATTAAGGGAGGATAAAGTGGGAAAAGAAAAATCACGCAGATATTTTTTGAAAAATTTAGGACTGAGTGGAGCAGCCCTGGCCAGTACACCAGCAGTATTAACGGGTAAAAAAAGCGATTCCAGTATTCCATTACAAAAAAGAAAATCCAAAAAGAGTCCCAATGAAACTCTTCAACTGGCTCTTATTGGTGCTGGTGGAATGGGACGAGCCGACCTAAAAACAGCTCTTCAGCACCCAAATACAGAAGTTGTTGCAGTCAGTGATCTTTATGACGGACGTTTGAAAGCAGCAAAGGAGACTTTTGGTAATGATATTTTTACTACCAGAGATTATAGAAAAATTATTGATAGAGATGATGTGGATGTTGTCATTGTAGCCACTCAGGATCACTGGCACAAGCAGATCAGTGTGGATGCTCTTAAAAATGACAAACATGTTTATTGTGAAAAGCCGATGGTGCATTCCATTGAGGAAGGTCCGGAGATTATTAAAGCCCAGAAAAAATCGGGAAAAGTCTTTGTAGTCGGTAGTCAACTTTTATCGTCACTGGGTTATGAAAAAGCCAAACAGCTTTTGAAAGATGGTGCTATAGGAAAATTGAATTATGCTGAAGGAGTTTGGGCCCGTAGATCAGCAAAAGGCGCCTGGAATTATCCCATTCCCAAAGATGCTTCTGAGGAGACAATTGACTGGGATACATATTTGAAAAACACCAAATATTATGATTTTGATCCCGAACGATTTTTTCGCTGGCGTAAATACAAAGACTATGGAACCGGGATGAATGGTGATCTTTTCGTCCATATTATATCAGGAATCCATTTCATAACAGATTCCCTGGGCCCCAATCAGATCTATTCCACTGGTGGAATTCGTTTTTGGAATGACGGACGGGAGGTTCCTGATGTCTTGATTGGAACTTTTGACTACCCGAATGTTGATTCCCATCCAGGATTTAACCTGTCGCTGCGCTGTAATTTTGTTGATGGAACCAAAGGCAGTGGCTATTATGTAATGCGGATGGTCGGAAGCGAAGGTTTTATGGAGATTCGTCCCAATCAGGTTGTTTATGGTCGAAATAAAATCCTGGACGGAATTGATCCCTACATGGATCCGGCTAAGATTCACGAACAACCAGAAAAACGCAAAAAGATCTTGGGACCAGAAACTATAGTATATGCTGCGCAAAAAGGTTATAAAGGCTGCCATTATGATCACTTTGATTACTTTTTTGATGCCATTCGAAATGGCAAGGATGTTGTTGAAGATGCTGTGTTTGGTTATCGAGCAGCAGCTCCTGCTTTGGCCTGTCATGAATCCTATTACAAGAAAAAAGTGATTCAATGGGATCCTAAAAAAATGGAAATTAAGAATTAAAATCAAATGAGGATGCAAATGCGAAAAACATTACCAATAATAATATCTGTCTTGCTTGTTTTGCTCAGCTGTCAAAGCCAAACTTCCCGGCCTAATACATTAACCCAAAAAGAAATTGATGAAGGCTGGCAATTGCTTTTTGATGGCAATTCTACTCAGGGCTGGCATGGCTATCTCGAAGAAAATGTTGGCGAAGGCTGGCTGGCCAAAGATAGCACCCTTCATTGTAAAGGTCTGGGCGGTGATATTGGCGGCGATATTATCACTGATAAAGAGTATGATAATTTTATTTTAAAACTGGACTGGAAAATTTCTGAAGGCGGGAATAGTGGAATTTTTTACCATGTCAAAGAAGATAAAAAGTACACAGCCCCCTATTTCACCGGCCCCGAATATCAGGTTATTGACGATGCCGGATTTCACCAGCCGCTCAAGGACTGGCAAAAAGCTGGAGCCGATTATGCCATGTATGCTGCTAATGATCAGAAAAAGTTGAAAGCTCAGGGTGAGTGGAATTCGACAAAAATTGTTTTTGATAATGGGCATGTTGAACACTGGTTGAATGGTAATAAAATTGTTGAATTTGAAGCCTGGAGTCAGGACTGGAAAAATAGAAAATCTGAGGGAAAATGGAAAGATTATCCTGATTATGGAAAATTCAAAACAGGCTATATTGGCCTCCAGGATCATGGTAACAAAGTCTGGTTTAGGAATATTAAAATTAAAAAATTATGAGTAGAGTGGATGGAATGGATGGGTGGATGATTGGATTGGTGGATGAATGGATGGGTGGATGATTTCAGTCGCTTTGCAACCAGCGCTTACGCGGCGATTTGAAGGCTCTTTTTCTGGCAATTAAAACAAAAGCAATCAAAGTGAAAATAGTATAGCCCACTGCGACTCCAAATCCCAGCCAAAAATAGAGGGGATTACCCGTTGTATAGCTATAAGCCGGCAAATTAATAGCCAGAATAAATGGAATACAGAGGGCGAAAGTTATTGCTGTGGAAAACATATAGTCAGAAGCTACCGGCGTTTCAAAATCAGGATCAATAACCCGCAACAGTGCCAAACCAGTTGGCATAGTTCCAGTGCAGGCGCCATAAATTATCAAAGTCCGATCAAAGCGATGATCCGTAAAAATTCTTGAGCAAAACCAGGGCACAGTTAAAATGACAATCAGTCCCCCGGCAACAGCCATCACCAGAATTGGCAGCCAATATTGAGCAACTATGACAATCGAAATCGCTCCGATTGCACCGGCTACCATCACATCAACTGAAATTCCTGCAATACGGGTCAGACATCCATTATCAAGGCTATGCTGAATATCAAAAGTCTGCAAGATCTTTTTAAAGATAAGCGCTGTAAGAGCCGCAAATACGAAACTTATACCCCATAGATTGACAGCCAGATCATGTCCTAGATCTCCGGCAAAAGATAGCAGATAAGTCATTCCTTTTAATAATAAAAAACTGATCAGATAGACAACAAAGACCATGGCTGCATTAAAACTGAGGGAATCAATTGCTTCGGTTTCGGTAGTTAGTTTGGAGCCGGCTGGTTTCTCACTATCTTTATCATATATTCCAGAGCGGATGCCTTTACTTCTGATTTTCTCAAGCTTTTCCTCTGTAATCCAATTTTTTCGAATGCCATAATTAATCAGCCAGACTCCGCCAAAACAGGCAAATAGAAATCCCAGAGCGGCAAAAGTAAGGCCTACACTTCCAGCCCCGGTAAAACCCATTTCCTCCCAGCCCTGACCAATTGCATAAGCCTGTCCCGGTCCGAGAGCAAATCCTAGAGGAATAAAAAATCCCATGGAAGGAAATAGATCAGGAAAAATAGTATTAATGAAAATAAAAGTTAAACCTAAGCCCAGCGTCGCCTGCAAACCATATTGAAAAATTATGGATAAGGAAGTGGAAAAGATACTGAGGTCGCCCTTTTTGCGGGGCTGCGGTGCTTTGCGTAAGGTCATAGAAATAAAGGACAAACTTAAAAGATGATAGACCAGAGTCCCCAGGCCGTCGGAATTAACCCCAAAATATTTTGCAAAAAGATTATAAAAAATGAGCAGTAAAAATCCGGCTGTTAGAGCATTAGGAATCAGATATTTCTGGAAGAATCGAACCCGTACTCGAATCCAGGTAGCCAGTAAAAGAGCGATAGAAATTATACCGATATCAATAAAAAAATCCCATGGAAAATTCATCTTTTATCCTCAAAAAATAGCACAGGCGGACCACTTCAGAATGATCCGCCTGCAAAAATTAATGATTTATTTCATATCATTGTGATTTACGGATCTTTTCAATTTGATCCATTGTCCAGTTCATCTCCTGCATGGTGAGTTCAAAGGGTTCTGATTTGGTCAAATCAGCACCGGCAGTCTGGAGAATGTTGATTGGATAGTCGGAACCGCCAGCAGAGATAAATTTAATGTATTTATCAACGGCTTCTTTGTCTCCAGCCATTACTTTTTTGGACAAAGCCGTTGCAGCAGTGTAAGATGTGGAGTACTGGTAAACATAGAAATTATAATAAAAATGCGGGATATAAGCCCATTCTGCTTTGATATAATCGGGAATACGGCAGACATTTTTATCATGACCGTAATATTTTTTCACAATTTCTTCATAAGTTTCATTGAGTTTATCGCCGGTCAGAGGAACACCATTTTCTACCATTTCATGAATGCGGAGTTCAAATTCTGCGAATTGAGTCTGGCGGAATACAGTCTGGCGGATACCTTCCAGATAATTAACCAGAGTAGAGAGTTTTTTCTGATCATCTTCCAGTGATTCATAGTAGTGGTGAAAAAGCAGAATTTCATTCATAGTAGAAGCTACTTCAGCAACAAAGATAGCATAGTCAGAAGTTGGATAGGACTGATTTTCATTGGAATAGTAGCTATGCATAGCATGGCCCAGTTCGTGTATGATCGTGCTTACATCGCCATAGGCTTTGTTGTAATTTAATAAAATGTAAGGATGAACATCATAGATGCTTCCGTTTGAATAGGCGCCTGAGCGTTTTCCTTTGGAAGGATAAACATCGATCCAGCGATCTTCAAAGGCATTTTTAACTCTGGATTTATATTTTCCGCCCAGAGGCCCCAGCGCATCAAGGATCATATCCTGAGCTTCTTCGTATTCATAACTCACATCCAATTTTTCAGTTATTGGAGCATACAGGTCATAATATTTGAGTGTATCCAGCCCCATCAATTCTCGACGCAATTCCAGATATCTGTGAAAAGTATCCAGATTGTCATGAACGTTTTCGATCAATTTATGATAAACCTCGGTTGGAATATTATTGGCATCGAGAGCTCGTTCCAGGCAACTGTCATAATTTCTGACTTTAGTATAAAAATAATCCTTTTTTATCTGAGAATTCAAAAGAGTTCCCAGTGTGCGGCGATAACCATTTAAACTACCGAAAAAGGACTTGAAGACCTCTTTTCTGTCACCACGATGGGGAACATCACGATAGCGGGAATAACCAGCGGCGTCAAGATAGGCTTCTTCACCATCATGCAATTCGATAGTCGGATAAGGGAAATCAGCGTTGGTAAAGATGCCATGGACAGAAGAAGGTCCACCTGACATCATACTGGCATTGGCTATGATTTCCTCTTCTTCAGCATTTCGATAATGTTCTTTCTGCCGGACAAGATTTTTCAAGTAGAATGAGAATTTTTGCAGGTCATCTTCTTTTTCCAGAAACTTGTCAATCTTTTTCTTACTAATTTTTAAAATTTCCGGATCAATATAGGAAGTAATTGTAGAGAAATCAGTCCCAAGTTGTGAAATTTTCTGTTTCATAGCCTGATATTTGGAAACTCTGGTATCCTGGTCGTATTTCATACTCGCATAAGAAGCCAGCCGACTATATTCTTTGGACAATTCACTTTGCAATTCCAGGCATTCCAGGAGTGTTCCAGCGGATTTATCAAGTTGGCCTTTATACTTTTTTAGTTCTTTAATCCGATTCGAAACATGGTCAAAAGCTTCCTGCCAGGCCGCGTCTGTTTCATATACGTCTTTTAAATTCCAGGTGTACTCTTCCTCGATTTCTGATCTTTTATTTCCAGCTGTCACCTCAGAAAGGAAACTGCTAAAAACTAATAAACTTACCATCATCAAAACTCCAATCGATTTTTTCATTTTACCCTCTCTTCTTTTGATTAAAAATTAAAAGCACTGAGGGTAAAAACCACTCAGTGCTTTTCCTCCTCCAAAACTTAAGAATTATAATATAGTTTAAATTCGTAGGGAGTGGGATAATTTTTCATAGGCTCTATTTCATTTTCCCTCTTATATTTTATCCAGGTCTTAATAATGTCCTTAGTAAAGACATTATTCTCGGTAAGAAAATAATTCTTTTTTCCCAATTTTGCAAGTGCCTTGCTAAGTGATTCGGGCAAAGACTGGATACTTTCCAGAATATCTTTATTTTCTTCTGCAAATAGATTCTGATCATAAGGTCCAAAACCTTCTTCCTCAATATCCAATTCCTTTTCGATACCTTTGAGACCGGATAACAGCATGGCAGAAATTGCCAGATAGGGATTGCAAGTCCCATCAGGAGGCCGAAACTCGATTCGCTTTGTATCAGCTTGATTTGCATATTTGGGAATACGGACTGCTGAGCTTCTATTAGCTAGACCAAAGAATAGAGATACAGGCGCTTCGTATCCCGGTACAAGTCGTTTGAAAGAATTAATAGAAGGATTGGTCAATGCTGATATTTCAGGAGCGAATTTAAGAAGACCTGCCGTATAGGAAAGAGCCAGATCACTGAGGCCTGCATAGCCATTTTCGTCATAAAAAAGTGGTTCGCCATCTTTGAAAAGATGCTGATGAAAATGCATCCCTGTACCAGCCTGACCATAGATTGGTTTGGGCATGAATGTGGCAGTTTTCCCATGCCGCCTGGCAACCATTTTCGCAATATATTTACCCAAGATAACTGCATCACCCATCTCAACAGGGTTGCCAAATTCAATTTCAATCTCAACCTGTCCATAAATGCCGACTTCATGGTGATGGTATTTTACCGGAATATTGCACTTCTCCATAATTTTTGCAGTTTCATTGCGAATGTCGGCGAGTGTATCATGAGGAGGATTAGCATGATACCCACTGGTTCCATTTAATTTATAGCCGGTGCTTTTTTCATCACAAATTCCATCAGAAACCTGATCAGTATTGATCCTATAAAAAGACAGTAAAGGTTTCTGGGAAAAATCGGCTTCATCAAATAGATAATACTCCAGTTCCGGTCCCCACTTACTCTGGTCTGCAATTCCTGTAGATTGCATATACTTTTCAGCTTTTAAAGCAATATTGCGGGGGCAGCGAATATAAGGCTCCCGATCGTTCGCATCATGGATTTTGCATAAAAAGCTTAATGTTTTATCATCATAAAAGGGATCCATAAAACCAGTTTCTAGATCAGGCAGTAAAACCATATCTCCGGCTTCAACACTTTTAAATCCGGGCACTGAGGAACTGTCAAATCCTACTCCATTTTCACAAAACTTTCTGTCAATACGATTTGCTGGCACTGTCAAATGATGCAAACCACCAATCAGATCAACAAATTTCAGATCAATGAAATCTACATCCTCTTTCTTAATAAATCTTTCCGCTTCTTCAACATTTTCAAACATAAAAATATACCTCTCTTTCTAAACCCTCTCGTTTGAGCGTTTAGAATATAATAAAAAGATTGTTGAATCTACAAGAAAAAATTCTTTATTAAATCCATGATAAAAACTAATTTTAG
>JAIPJV010000018.1 GCA_021734005.1 Fidelibacterota bacterium | reverse complement strand
TAAATATAGTGTCAGTAGTAGTAAACAGCGCGGTTCTAATGTAACCAGAGATGGCGGTATTACAGTCAACATTGCAATCCGGGGATAACCGATGAACTTTAATTTAAAATTTTTAATAGGACTGCTATTTTTGGCAATTGGTTGTAATAGTGCCAGCTCCGAATTTGATGGCCAACAGGCTTTTCAATATCTGGAACAACAGTGTGAAATCGGGACCAGAGAACCGGGATCCCCGGGACACCGCCAGGCCAAAAATATGTATCTCAATTTTTTTAAACAGCATGCAGATACCGTTATTGCTCAGGAATTTGAGCAGGAAATTGGAATCGATAATGTCACTTATAATCTTACAAATATTGTCAGCGGTTTTAATATGGGAAAGACAAAACCGCTCATAATTGGCGCCCACTGGGACACCCGTCCCCGGGCTGAAAAAGATCCTGATCCAGCCCGCCGCAATCAACCAATTCTGGGAGCCAATGATGGCGCCAGTGGTGTTGCTGTGCTTATGCATTTGGCTGAATTAATGGCAGATCTGGAGCTGGATCGGACAATCTATCTTGTGCTTTTTGATGGTGAAGATTATGGTTATCACGGTGACAACACCTATTTTTGTTTGGGCTCAAAATATTTCGTTGATAACTTACCCATCCCCCAACCGGAGCAGGTAATTATAGTAGATATGATCGGTGATGCTCAGCTCAGTATTCCCATGGAACGCTATTCCTACCGCAGTAATTCGCAATTGATGAAAAAATTATGGAAAATAGCAGAGGAACGGGGCTATGATCAATTTAAATATCATCTGGGAGAAATTATTTACGATGATCATGTGCCTTTTATTCAGGCAGGAATCAAGGCCATTGATCTGATTGATTTTTATTATCCCAATCGGCATATGAACTACTGGCATACTCATCAGGATACACCGGACAAATGCTCCCCCGAAAGTTTGGAGGCAGTTGGTCAGGTCTTATATGATTACATTACAGGAAAATAGATGAAAAAAAGCTGGAAAAAAATAACAATTTCTCACCTGGACAAAGATCCGGAAGTCTTGCTACCCACTCTCTATGAATTCAAGACTCTCGGTCTGGAACAGAAAGAGAACAGCCTGGAAGTCTATTTTTCTGACAAAGCAAATAGTGAACAGATCACCAAGAAAATTCAGAAGGATCTAAAAAAATATAAAATTCAGGGGCGGATCACTGTTCAAGTTCTCAAGAATGAAGACTGGCACCTGACCTGGAAAAAAGATTTTCACCCGATCAAAGTATCAGAAAAAATAAGAATTACACCAGCCTGGATACAGCCTGACACCAGATCTCATATTGAGATCAAAATCAATCCCGGCATGGCTTTCGGGACAGGAACTCACGCTACTACTCAGCTGGCTTTGCAGCTTCTGGAGAGATATCTGGAACCCGGTCAAAATATTCTCGATGCAGGCTGCGGAAGCGGAATTTTAACAGTTGCAGCCCTCAAATTGGGCGCCAAAAGTGTAGAATCATGGGACATTAGTGATGATGTTCGGGAGAATTTTGCAGAGCACATGCAACTCAATGATTGTCCTGAACAATATTCCCTGGTCATTGGTGATGTTACTGAAAAAAATGATTATCCCTTTGATCTGGTCCTGAGTAATATTCAGAAAAATGTCAATCTTAAGTTGTTGCAAAGTCTGGTGAATAATGAATATCAGGGCACAATGATCTTTACCGGACTTCTCAAAGAGGATGAACAGGAATTCAGAACTACTCTAAAAACAAATAATAAAAATGTTCTTGAAAAACTGGAGCAGAAAAATTGGATAGCCCTGGCTGCTAAATAATGAGGTTTGATAAATGACCAATAGAAATATAGAAATCATAAAATTTACCGCTATTATTTTAGGGTTAATTTTCCATATGTCCTGTGATAATACCACAGGAAGTGAGTCCCGATTAATTGAAGATATGAATTTTTCCTACAAATCCAGTCCAGAAAAGGTCTTTATCACGGCTCTTATTAATCAGGACAAGGATGTTGTTCTGGAGTCTCTGGATTTTCAGATTTTTCAGCAGGTCGATAGTGACTATGAACAAATTGAGCAGGGGACTCTAAATGATGATGGGCAAAATGGCGATATTATTCCTGATAATGGAGAATACAGCTTTGAATTTCAGCAGGCCCTGGCGCCGGGCAATTATAAATGTCTGATTACAGCCCGGGCTGATGGTGAAGTTGCCGATACAATTTCCCAATATCTGGAGGTTTTCGGCGATATGTCGCCTTCGATATCATTTCAGGACAGCACCACAGAATTTATTTCCGGAGACTTGATTATGTATGAACTCGAAGTCAGCGATCCGGCTGGTATTGAAAATATTAGCAAAGTATTTTGCAAATTGTACTATCCTGATAATAATAGGACACCGGCGATCCTGAATGCCCGGAATGATGGTGAATATGGTGATCAACAGGATGGCGACAATATTTACACCCTGGCACTCAACACTGAAGGCACGAAAATTCATGGGCTTTATCATATGGAATTTTGGGCTGTAAATAATGACAATTATTCCAGCGATACTCTCGCAATTGAACTGCGAAATCCCTGGATGGAATTGGTCGCTCCCAATGGTAACAATAGTCTGACAGCAGGTTCTCCTGTTGAAGTCCGCTGGCACAGTGTCCTGGTCGATACAATCAAGATTGACTATACTCTGGAATATATGCAGGAAGACCCGCATTATGAACTGATTCGCAATGTTGCAGCAGGTGACAGCAGTGCTGTCTGGAATGTCCCTGCAGAATTGGCTACCGATTCAGCGCTGGTCAGAATTTCATCGCTGAAAAATGAGCGGGTTATGGATACAAGTGACCATTTTATAACGATTCAATAATTATAAATTAAGAGGCGAGAATGCTGAAAAAAGTGATAGGCTTCAGTCTGGTTCTATTTTTTGGATTAACTTTTCTCATGGCTCAGGCTGCTTTACTCAAATCACCGGCTTTAAATTATAATGATACAACTGCCTATCCCGGATTGGGAAGCAATGGCATAACTCAGATCAAAGCTCAGGGTGATTCTCTGCTCTGGTTGGGAACTGGGGCTGGCTTAAGCTGGGTGGAAAAAGAACATTTTCGCGATAGTATTTACAGCTATTTTCCAGGATTTGCCCCTATGCCGAAAGGTGGAATTTCGGCCATTGAAACTGGCAATGATCAGGTCTGGATTGCTGCTGTGTTTGATTCCACGACTGATCAGGGAGAATTGCAAACTGGTGGTGGTCTTTCATTTTCTGAAGATGGTGGCCATAACTGGACAAAAATTAAGCAACCGATTGATGAAGTCGACGATGAATATGATATCTGGAATGGTGATACAATTGATTTTCTACCGGTGACTACGCCTGTGCAAAATACAACCTGGGATATTGCCATTAATGGCGATAGTGTCTATATAGTCAGCTGGGCAGCAGGTCTACGTTTCACTAACGATAAAGGCGTTAGCTGGAGAAGAATTCCCCTACCAGCTGATAATCAGGATAGCCTGATCATTGGAGTTGATGATCTTGATTTCCAGATCAATCCTCGCAACAATTATAACCACATGGGCTTCAGCGTATTAGCCTGTGGAGATACTCTGTGGGTGGGAACTGCTAAAGGCATCAACAGAGGCATAATTGATGGTGAAACTATACAGTGGGTACATTTCTCTGCTGAAAGAACCGCTGGAATCGCCGGTGATTTTGTTGTCTCTCTGGAACGCCAGGTCGTGAATGGTAAAAATATTATATGGGCGGTAACTCTGCCCGGGCCGACTTCCGGAGAATCGCAAGGCATCAGCTATACAGAAGATGGCGGCCGTACCTGGCATACCACCCTGGCTGATAAACGAGGTTACGATATTGCTACCAGGAATAATGAGGTCTATGTTGCTACCCAGAGTGGACTGTTTAAATTATCAGAAGATCATCAGAGCTGGTCGGAGTATTCCCGCATTTCCGATAATGAATCGGGCGGCGAAATATTAACCGATCGTATGTATGCTCTTTTATCTGATCAGGATTATTTATGGGTCGGAACGGCTGATGGTCTGGCTCGATTGAATGTGGCTGATAATCAATGGAGTATTTATCATGAATCTGTATCTACCGATTTTCCTAATCAACCTGAAGTCTATGCCTATCCCAATCCTTTTTATCCCCGCTATTCTAATGTGCGCAATGATAAGGGCCATGTGCGAATAAAATTTAATCTTGAGCAAGCGGCAACTGTGTGGCTGGAAGTCTATGATTTTGCTATGCAACAGGTTTATAAAAGCGACAAATCCCGCTTAACAGCAGGCGACCGATTTTTGGTCTGGGATGGACTACGCAACAATGGTGAAACTGTTGCCAATGGCACCTATTTTTGCAAATTAAACATAAAAGATGACTCCGGTAGCAGAAGCCACTGGACAAAACTTATAATAATGAAATAGAGGCCTTATATGCATAAATATACCTATCTATTCATAATATTATTACTGATAAGTGGCCTGTGGGCAGGCTCGGAGGGTGGTTATCCCGGCACCTATCTCAATGTGGGAATTAATGCAACCAGTCTGAGTATGGGGCGGACCGGTGTAGCCATTCCCCAAAAAGGAGCGCCTATATATAATAATCCCGCCGGACTGGCTATGATGGAGCGCAGAACTGCTGAATTTGACTATTTTTTCCTCAATCTGGATCGCAATATGCATTATACCGGATTGACTACTCCTGTTCAGCCAACCGCCGGATTGGGAATGGCCTGGATTCATGCTGGTGTGGACGACATCCAGGGCCGCAATAATACAGGCCAAAGAACGAAAAACTATCAAACCGGTGAAAATGCATTTGTTCTTTCTCTGGCCAATTCCTTTGTACCTGGATTTGCTGTTGGTGTAAGTATTAAAATGCTGAGAAATGAAATGCTGGAAGTGCTGGCTGAAGGCGTGGGAATTGATATTGGTATGCTGGTCAAACTTTCTGATCAATTAACTTTAGGCGCTCAGGTCAGAGATATTAATTCCGGCTATACCTGGCAGACATCCAAAGTTTTTGGCGATAATGAAGGCCAGACATACAAAGAATCCTTTCCGCTTAAGGGGTTGATTGGTGTGGCCTGGCAATACCAGAATCTATTGATTACTACAGATCTGGAGTATTCGGATAAAAGTATTTTTCGCTATCATTCCGGTATCGAATATAATTATAAAAATGTTGCCGCTTTGCGAGCGGGCTTGAATAATTCTCAGCCCACATTTGGTGGCGGATTGCAATATGACCTTTTTAATAAGATAGACACGGAGTTGAATTATGCCCTGATTTTTGATAGTGTTGGGGAAGGGAATACTCATTTGTTTTCCTGGAAATTTTTGTTCTGACCAGGCTTTTTTACAAAATTAAGATTTTAAATCTAAATAAAATTGGATAATTTCCTGCGTGTAATTTTGATGAAACGAGGATATAAATGAAAAAAATAAAAATACTTACTTTAACTTTTATTCTTCTATCAATTCCGCTTTTTTCCAGTAGTGGAGAATCGGGTTTAGCTTTTCTTAATTTGCCACCATCGGCTGCCTGTGGCGGAGTTATGAATGTTTTTGCCAGTAGCAAAGGTTCTCCGGCTTCAATTTTTAGAAGCCCGCTGGGAATCTCAGACCAGAATTCCAGAATCGCTTTTTCCCATAATATGTGGTTTGCAGATGTTAGATCCGAAGTCCTGGCTATTTCTTTTCCAACAAAATATGGAAAATTTGCCGTTGGCGGAAATCTGGTCAGAATTCCTGGAATAGAAGTTCGCACAGCGCCTACTGATCAACCCTTGCAGGAAATAGAAGGCCAGTATTTTTCTGGGAATTTGACCTACAATAAAAAGATCATAAATTCTATTCAAGTGGGCGCATCTGTAAAATATCTATATGAGTATGCTTATAATCAATCGGCAAATGGAGTGGCAGCCGATATTGGTATGATCTGGCGTTCGCCTGCTGATCTGGATATTTCTCTGCAATTGTTGAACATCGGCAAAATGCAGGAATTGGATCAAAGCAGCACCCGCCTTCCCCGCACTTTTATGGTCGGAATAATGCGACCTGAAATTTTAAATGGTGGACCTCTCTCTGTGGCTCTGGGGTTCAACCTGAAAACAAATCTGGTGGCTGAGGAAACAGGAGCCCAATTTGGTGGCGAAGCAACTCTTTATGATACCTTCTTTATTCGCGGTGGATATGAGCATTTCGGTGATGTAGCCAAAAAATCAGCTGGACTTGGTCTCAATTACAAGCAATTTACTATTGACTACGCTATAATCATGATGGATAATGGCCTCAGTAATCCGAAATTGCTGTCGGTTGGATATCGATTCTAGTGGAATAGTCTGGAAATAAGAAAAACATTCTCAACAATTATTTGTTGCGGTAAATATAGATACTTTATAAATCAACATCCTTATCACGAACTCTGAAAGAGTTCAATATAAATAACTGCCGATGGAATCGGTAGTAGAGGTAATATGCCTTCACTCTCTCCTCTTTGCTTGTGCTTTGCACAAGCAAAAACAATAAGTAGGGCAGAGGATCATATCCTCAGGGTTTCACCCGAAGTTAATAATATTGAACCACGTTCGTAGTTCGAGGGAGGTACTTTCTAAATTAGGAGCATAAAAATAAAATTTAGGACTATGACCTGCTTAATTAATTTTCAACCTTTCCCCATCCAATCATCCACTCATAAAATATTTTTCCAAACATCCAATCATCCTTTCATACACGAAGCCCCCATAATCCACACTATCAAACCATCCAATCATTCAGCATCCCCTCATCCAATCATCAAATCCACAAACCCATCCAGTCATTCTTCCATCCAATCAGAATGATGCTGATTGTAATTATTTTACAAAAAATTCATTGATTCTTTACAAATTACAATTTTGAATTCAGCGTCTAACAAAATAAATTTCTGCTACTAAAGTAATAATTTTTTGGGAGGGAGGCCAGTTATGACCAGAAAACCGATTTTCTGGATAGTTTTTATTATCCTCTTTATTGGCAGTGTTTTCTTTGGATTAAATTATTTCTCTAAAGCCTATCCTATAGTCAGCTTAGATCTTGAGATGGATCGTTCTCAGGCATTACAAAAAGCAGAAGAACTTGCTCATAAATATGACTGGGGACCGGATAATTTTAAACAGGCGGCAGCTTTTCAACTCGACAGGGAAGTCAAGAATTTTGTAGAACTTGAACATGGTGGTTCTTCCGGCTTTCGTCAACTTCTTGATAATAAAATGTATTCACCCTATCAGTGGAAAATTCGTCTCTACAAACCCGGTAAAACCAATGAAACTCTGGTAAGGCTTACGCCCGATGGTCGTGCCTATGGATTCAGAGAAAAAATTCCAGAGGATCAACCTGGTAATAGTTTGAGTCTTGATTCTGCTCTTACAATCGCTAGAAATTCAGCAAAAAGTGAGTGGCAGGTTAATCTCAATGAATATGATCTCGTTGAAAAATCCCATGAACTCAAACCGGAAGGCCGTCTGGATTATACTTTTGTCTATGAAAGGAAAAATGCCAGTCTGGGACAGGGAAAATATCGCCTCCGTCTAAAAGTTAGTGGCGCAAGTCTCACTGAATTAACCCATTTTGTCAAAGTTCCCGAGGCTTTTTCCCGCCACTATACAGAAATGCGTTCTACCAATCAGACGATTGCCACAATTGCCATGGTTGCTATGGCAATTTTGTATATTATTGGTGGCTGTATTATAGGCTTATTTCTGCTCATGAAAGACAACTGGGTTCTATGGCGCAAAGCTCTGATATGGGGAGCAATCGTAGCCATATTTCAAGTATTATCACAGATAAATCAGTGGCCTTTGGCCTGGATGAATTATGATACAGCATTGGCTGCTCAGAGTTTTATTATCCAGCAGATCGTGCAGCTGATCATTCTTTTTATAGGAGAATGGCTATTGTTGAGTGCTTCTTTTATGGCTGCAGAAAGTTTGACGCGCAAGGCCTTTCCCGAGCACGTCCAGTTTTGGAAGGTCTGGTCAAAAGATGTGGCCAGCACCAAAGGAATATTAGGCCAAACTATGGGCGGCTATCTGGCTGTTGGAATTTTTCTGGCTTTTGATATTGCATTGTATTTTTTTGCCACCAGTGTTTTGGGATGGTGGGTGCCCTCAGAATCCTTATTTGAACCCAATATCCTGGCTACCTATTTTCCCTGGTTATCTTCTATTGCCAATTCACTGCATGCCGGATTCTGGGAAGAATGTTTGTTCCGGGCTGTACCGATTGCCGGGGCGGCTCTGCTGGGAGAGCGGTACGGCAGAAAAAAAGTCTGGATCGCGGCTGCCTTTGTAGTTCAGGCTCTGGTTTTTGGCGCGGCCCACGCTTCCTATCCAATGCAGCCGGCTTATGCCCGGGTAGTAGAGTTGATTATACCCTCCTTTGCTTTTGGATTAATTTATCTGAAATTGGGACTCTTACCTGCAATTGTCCTTCATTATGCTTTTGATGTGGTCTTTATGTCCATGCCCTTATTTGCTGCTAGCTCTTCTGGAATCTGGATTGATCGCATTATTGTGATTGTTTTGACGCTATTGCCGCTTTTAATTGTTCTCTGGAGAAGATTGCAAGTTGGGGAGTTTCATTCAATTCCCGATTCAGCCTACAATGCAGCCTGGCAGCCTTCTGTTGAAGAAAGTGAAATTGAAGAAAAACAGATTGAAGAAGCCCAAGAACCTGAGTCAGAAACCATTAGCCATAAACGCTATCACTATGTCATTATTGCCGGAATTGTAGGTCTTGTTGTTTGGTTTTTTACAGCCAATTTCAATAATCAGGCGCCTCGAGTAAAAACAACCCGCTCACAAGCCCAAAAAATTGCTCAGAAAGCACTCGCTGAAAAGGGTGTAGAACCAAGTGATTCAATTCGAATACTGACTTCACTTCAAATACCGCTTGGCCAGGATGATCGTTTTATCTGGCAGGAAGAAGGTCAACAATTATACAAAAAACTACTGGGTAAATATCTTTCCACTCCGGTCTGGCAGGTTCGTTTTGCTCAATTTGAAGGTGATGTAGCCAGAAGAGCAGAGGAATATCGAGTTTACATTAAGAATCAGAAAGTCATAAATATTGAGCATAAACTGCCGGAATCATATCCTGGCGCCCGATTGGAACTGGATTCAGCCCGGGCTATAGCTCATAGTGTTCTTGAGGATGAATATGATCTGGAACCGGAAAAATTGGAAGAGGTTGCAGCAAAACCCTCGGAACTCCCTGCCCGTAAGGATTGGGAATTTAAATATGCCGATACCCTCAATTATCAGCTTTCCTCAGGCCAACCCCGCATTGTGATCAATATTGCTGGCAGTGAAGTCGTTGATAGCTATAGAAAAATCTATATTCCTGAAGAATGGGAAAGGAGGCAGCGCAGCAAAGAAACAACGCGAAGAATTATTGCTGTCATCTGTGGAATTGGCCTGTTCTTGTTAATGGCAGTTGCTCTGGTGGTTGCTATTATTCGGTGGAGCCGAAAAAGTTTTGCAGTGAAGCCATTTTTGATCATAGTAATATTTTTGTTTGTGCTTGGACTGATCCAATTTGTGAATTCATTTCCTTCGATGACAGCGAGTTTCAGCACTGCCCAGCCCTTTAGTAGTCAGGTGTTCACGGCAATTGCATTTCCCCTGATCGGCATTTTGCTATTGGCGGGAGCTATTGCTATAATCTTCAGCTTCATCATAACCTGGAAACCCCAACAAAAAGATTCGCTTGATGTTAAAAAAATTGGGGCTGGTCTGGCAGCTGGATTCATAGTTGCTGGATTTGTAGCTCTGAGCCGAACTTTTTTGACGTCAGAAATCATGCCCCTCTGGGCAGAATTCTCAGCCCTTGATAACTGGCTACCTTTCTTGGCAGCTGGATCAAGTCCTGTTCAGGGTTTTATTGCTCAAACTACAATTTTTATGCTGCTTTTTACTGCTATAAGTCGCTTTTCACAAAACTGGTCAAAGAGAAAAATTCTGTTTGGACTGCTTCTCATTGCTGTTGTATTCATTTTGAATGGCCTTTCCCTGCAAACAATTAATTACTGGCTCGTCTCGGGTCTGGCAACCGGTCTAATTTATTTGGTTCTTTATATCTATTTAATCCGTCATCATCTGGCACTTGTCCCTCTGGTAATTGGTGGCACTGTTATTCTTGGAATTATCAAACAGATTGCTTTTAATGCTTATCCTGCTGCTATTTTTGGTAACATGATAGCATTGGTAATGATTATCGCAATATCGATCTATGGTAGTAAAATGCTGGAATAATTATATGTAATCTACCCTGAAATCAATTGATCTTCAGGGCTAAATAAGATTAAAGGAGTAGATTTATGATCAGATTTTTGAGTTGTAACACTATAATTTTGAGCCTTGTGCTGATAACTTTGGCATCAGGTGCAGTTCTGGGTAGTTCACTGGATTACCTGGATGAACTACCACCCCTAATTAAGCGGGACCTTTTCTTTGGTGATCCTAAAATTTCGGGAGCCCAAATTTCTCCTGACGGGGAATATATTTCCTTTCTAAAGCCTTACAAAGGTGTCCGCAACGTATATGTGAAAAAGCGGGGGGAACCATTTGAAGAAGCAAAGCCTGTGACTGCTGATGATCGACCGGTCTCAGGTTATTTTTGGAGCCAGGATAGTCGCTATATTTTGTATGTTCAGGACAAAGGTGGCAATGAAAATTTTCATGTCTATGCCGTGGACCCGAGTGGGAAAGCTCAAGAAGAAACTGGTGTCCCTGCCGCTAAGGACCTGACACCTTTGGAGGGAGTTAGAGCCTATATCTATTCTGTACCGGAAAACACACCGGATCGAATTTTGGTCGGGCTCAATGACCGTGACCCTTCGTACCATGATGTTTATGAAGTCAGTATCTCAAGCGGTGAAAGAGAACAGATCTTTAAAAATACTCAGAAATTGTCCGGTTATACCTTTGATCTTGAGGGCAATCTTCGCCTGGCCTCCCGGGAAACTGAAGATGGCGGCACAGAAATATTACGTCACAATCAAGGGGATTTTGAAAAAATTTATGAATGCGGCTTCGAAGAAACAGCCTATGCTTACCGATTTCACAAAGATGGTGAAAAGGTCTATTTTGTCACCAACAAAGGTGAAGAAGTTGATCTGACCCGTTTAACCTTAATGGATCCTGAAACCGGTCAAACTGAATTAGTGGAATATGATCCGGAAAAAGAGGTCGATTTTGGTGGTGCTCTTTTCGATGATAGAACCGATGAGTTGGTCGCAACCATTTATGTTGGTGATCGCAAACGTATCTATCCCAAAGATGAAGAAATTGAAAATGACCTGGAGTTTTTTGAAAAAGAATTACCTGATGGAGAAATATCAATCCAATCTTCCTCCGAGGATATGCGTTATTTTCTTGTTGGAGTCTCTCGAGATATAGATCCTGGTTCAGTATATTTGTATGATCGTAAGAAAAAAGATAGTGAGTTGTTATACAAGTCCCGGCCAAAATTAAAAAGCAAACATTTGGCTCATATGAAAGCCTTGCGATATGAAGCCCGGGATGGCAGAGAAATTCCTGCCTATCTGTCTCTACCGCGGGGCGTCCGGCATGAAAATTTACCTGTAATAATGTTGATCCACGGTGGCCCCTGGGCTCGTGATAATTGGGGCTACAATTCCTATGCCCAGTTCCTTGCCAATCGGGGATATGCTGTTATGCAGCCGAATTTCAGAGGGTCTTCGGGATTTGGTAAGGATTTCCTCAACGCCGGTAATAAGGAATGGGGAACAGGCACTATGCAACATGACATTTCCGATGGTGTAAAATATCTAATAGATAAAGGCTATGCCGATCCTGAAAAAGTTGCCATATTTGGCGGATCATATGGCGGCTATGCAACTTTAGCCGGTTTGACTTTTACTCCGGAATTGTATACAGCCGGAGTCTCTTATGTAGGGCCTTCAAATTTATTAACTCTGTTAAATTCCTTACCTCCCTATTGGGAGCCAATCAAGAAAATGTTCTACAAACGGGTAGGAGATCCCAATACAGAAGAAGGGAAAAAGCAGCTTAAAAAGATGTCACCGCTTTTCTATGTTGAAAATATTGATGATCCTTTACTCGTTATTCAAGGTGCCAATGACCCGCGGGTTAAAAAACAGGAATCCGATCAGATCGTAGTGGCTGCCCGGGAAAAAGGTCTTGATGTAGCCTATCTGGTAGCGCCTAATGAAGGCCATGGTTTCAGGCAGCTGGATAATAGACTGGTAGTTGCTGCAGCTATGGAAAAGTTTTTCTCCCATCATTTAGGTGGTCGCTATCAGAAAGAGACCAGTGAAAAAATCCAAAAAAGATGGGATGAACTCAAAGTTAATATTGATTCTGTTGAAATGCCGGATACATCTTTTATAAAAGGCGAAGCTCAGGCGGATTTTCCTGATATTGATGCAGAAAAAATGCAGTCATTTTCAGCCAGTTATGATCAAAAGGTGGAAAGCCGTGGACAATCTATGAATATTGAACTGACTAGGAATCTTCAGAAAATGAACCTTGACGGCCACAAAACCTGGGCTTTGATCAATACGACCAATTCTGCTAGAGGAACTTCTACAGATACTTCCTATTTTAGCCAAAAAGATTGTACTCCTGTAAAACGGATAATAAACCAGGGCCAAACCGAGATCGAAGTCAATTATACCGAAGAAAAGATCACCGGTAAAATGCAAATGGGTCCTCGCCAAACTGATATAAATATTGTCCCGGAACACAAAATATTGGCCAACCCTGATATTATTGCTATGGCAATGAATATTGGCTCTGATTTTGAGGCCCAATTTGGTTCACTCAATTTGATGAAGCAAAAGGTTGAGCCCTATCTTATGAAAGTTGTTGGTCAGGAAAGTATAGAAGTACCGGCTGGCAATTTTCAGGTATATAAACTGGAATTGAATGCAGTAGATGATGAAAAGAACAAACAGACCCTTTATATTAGTGTTGCTGAACCCCATCTTCTGATAAAGTCAATTCAACAATTGCCACCATCCATGGGCGGCGCAAAGATTACCATGGAATTAACTGATACGGATCTGAAATAATTAATAAAAAGGCTATGGGAATTGATAATAGTCTCCCATAGCCTTTCATATTTTTCTTTAATTTGTGATAATTTTCCAACTCTGAATGAATTATTTTTTGATATGGTTCAGATTTTTTCTAATCGTCTCAAAATAATGGGGCTTATCTTCTAAAATATCGCCCAGCTGAATAGTTTCTATCCCCGGCTTTAGACGATCAATGGCGGAAGAACTTAGGGTGACAGCTTTCTCAAAATGGATCTTATCCATGAAATTAATTATTTCAAGGGGAAATGTATTATCAAAAATACGGGCTACTTTTGAAGCAAGAAAAATATAATCTGTCTTTTCTCTTGGATGAGGCTTTATAAAAACTTCATAATTCTTGCTGAGAGTATCCACAATTTCTTCGTACAATGCCATTTTTTTACCTTCACTAATGACCAGATCTTCCGAAAAAGGCTGAGTTATTAACAAAACAGAATTTTTTGAAATTGATGGAAAAGTACTTCCATTCAGGAATATATCTATCAGCATTTCAGCTAAATCATCAGAAATATTTTCACAATAATTTATTTTGTCAAATTTACGTCCCTTATCTCTAATATCAGAAGGAAGCCGATCAGGTTCCTGGACAAAAATATTTTTGATGCGAGGATTGCGCCCAAAGGGAGGATAAATACCATGCAGTTTTTTTAAAATACTGGCGAAATTGAACTTCACTTCAGCATAATTGCCAATTCCCTCCTCAATCATATTTAGATTGTCAAAATGGGTGACAATATATTGGGAAAAAAATTGGCCATCATGGAAAAGAAAAATATCGCTGGAATTAAGGGGATCAATAAAATCATCAGAAGCAAATATTTTGTATAAATGATTCTTATAGAATAGAAATTGGATTATTTTTTTGACAGGGTTGATAGAATTGTGCTCTTCCTTAAATCTATTATCATCAATAGCAAAGGCCTGCTGGATAGAAGGGAAAAGTTCATTGATCCGGGAAGTGAGTTCTTTATAACTGGAAAACCGGTTACAAATATAGAGGTAATGAACTCCGGGAAATGTGTAACTCAGTAATAATGCAGTTAGTACATGTTCTGTATTATAGCAAATAAAGGCGTTGTCTGAAGAATTGTTCAACTTCTGCTGTAATTTGTTTTCTTTCATAAAATTCTATAGATCCCGGATAAATGGTAAATGATCTTCAGATTCGATTCTCATTCAAATTATTGCTGAATGAGAATAAGTAATTTAAGTTAAACATTTTTTGCAATTTATAAAAACCGATTCTTCTTTTTCAATTTTGGGAAATTACCCGGGGTAATCAGAAAAATTATCCAATCAAAGCACATTTTTTTTTAAATTGGCAAGAGGAATCGCAAATTTCAAGAAATGAGCCGGATATGAAAACAAATCCGAAGATTTCATTTTTAATCCCTGTATACAATAGTTCTGAATATATTGCCACAGTCGTGGAATCTATT
>JAIPJV010000017.1 GCA_021734005.1 Fidelibacterota bacterium | reverse complement strand
AAATCAGGAATATAAAAGTAGTCTATTATTTCCTTTTGCTGGACGGATTCCGAACGGGCAATACAATTATAATAATGGAGATTATCAGTTTGATATTGTTGACGATGAAAGCCAGGCAGCTTTACATGGATTTTTTCATGATCATCGCTTTGAAATTGATTCTCAGAATGATAAAAATGGTTTATACAGGGTAAGGATGATAACAAAATATGATGGGAATTGTTCTGGATATCCCTTTCAACTGGATTTGAAACTTGAATATAGTCTGGAAAATCAGAGATTAAATTATCGAATAGAAGTTGCAAATCGAGATGATTGCAAAGTACCTGTCTCTTTTGGTATTCATCCCTATTTTCAACTTTCTGAAAAAATTAATGACCTACTCATTAATATTTCTGCAGATGAGAGAGTTGATCTGGATTCAGAACAACTAATACCTACTGGCAAAACTGCTGAAAATGAAAATAAAGGACGCAATATTCCCATTATGGACAGCAAATTGAACAATGTATATAAATACTCCGGGCAGAAGGGAACCGGCGAAACCCGTTTGATTAATCCAAAAAGAGATTTATCTCTGACTGTGAGCCAGGAAATAGGGGAAGATAAACTGAATTATTTGATTGTATTCACTCCACCTGATAGGGAATCCATAGCTATCGAACCATTATCCTCAAATATCAATGCCTTGAATAGCGGGGATGGATTGGTAGAACTGAATCCTGGTGAAACTTTTTGTGGTCAATTTAGTATAATGTTGCATTGATTTTGAATTTTTAATATTAATGATTAATTTGCTTCATAATGAATAAGTAAGGAATTATTCTATGATGGAAAATGAAGAGAAAATTGTCGAAAAAGCCCAGGAGGGCGACAAGGATGCTCTGGCCAGACTGGTCAATGAGTATCACGATCGTATTTATCATCTTGGCCTAAGTATGTTAAAACAGGAACAGGATGCTGAAGACATGTTGCAGGAGACCTTTTTAACACTGGTGGAAAAAGTGCACCAGTTCAAAGGTAATTCCTCGATTTATACCTGGTTGTACAGAATAGCAACGAATATTGCTTTGAAAAAGTTGAAATCCAAACCCCGCAAATATCCCCACATTCCTATTGATGAACCCGATTTTAAGAAAATTCATGAGAAAGAGACTAAAGAAGAGATGGAGTTTGATTTTGAAAAGGTTAACAATTATAAATTTCGCAAAACTCTCAATGAAGTTCTTGATGAATTACCGCCGAAATACAAAACTGTTTTTATTCTGCGCGACCTCCATAATCTTTCAACCAGAGAAACGGCCAAAATACTTAATCTAACTGAATCGAATACAAAAGTCAGACTTTTCCGGGCCCGTAATTATCTAAAAGAAAAATTAGAAGATCTAAAAACCGAAGAGTTAATGGTATGAGTAAAGAAAAGAAAATGTACGAAAAAGTATGCGAATACCTGGGCTGTGATCTGGATGCCGAACCCTGTAAGGAATTACAAGAACATCTCCATAAATGTCCCCAATGTGAGGTCTATATCGACGAGATCAAAAATACTGTGAAACTGTATCAGAAGGCTGATGAATGCGAAGAAACTCCAGACTCAGTCTCCAAAAAATTATTTGCAACTCTCAATCTTGATAATCCTAAACAGGATTAGGATTCTGATTAATATCCCTTTTTTTGTAACCTCCTTTTTATAGTAGTATCTAAAGCATGAAACTATTAAAAGAGGTGTATTATGATTGGTAAAGAAATGCCCCTGGAAGAAATCGTTGAAAAATATCCCAATTTAATTAAACCATTGCGTGAATACGGAATTGTTTGTGTTCAGTGTGGTGAACCTGTTTGGGGAACTATAGGTGAACAGATGGACGAAAAAAGCCTTGACAACCAGGACGAGATCATTGATAATATTAATAAACTGATTGAAAAGGAGGAAGAATGAAAAAGGTTATAGTTCAGCAGGCCAAAGATGCTACTCTGCTTGCCAAAGCTGATTCCAATCACTGGGTCGTAATGGATTCGATTAAAAAGTTTGGTGGTGCAGATGCAGCTACCAAACCTATGGAAATGCTACTAATGTCACTAGGTGGTTGTACAGGAATGGATGTGCTCTCATTATTAAAAAAGATGCGGGTTGATATTGATGATTTTAGAATTGAAATTTCCGCTGAAAGAGCTGATGAACATCCCAAAGTCTATACAAAAATCGATATGGTCTATTTCTTTAAAGGTAAGAATATTGATAGTGATAAAGTAGATAAAGCCGTCTCACTTTCCCAGGATAAATATTGTTCTGTATCTGCTATGTTGAAAGAAACTGCAAAGTTAACTTATAAAATAGAAATTGAGGAAAGTGAATAATATTCAGTAAATAATCAAATTCATTTTTAGCAATAAAAAAAGCTCGTTCTGAAGGGAACGAGCTTTTTTTATTAATGCTTCAATTATTGGCTTTGATTTAGGAATCTACTATATTTTTAATTCCAGATTGGCTTCCTCTTTTTTCTTGTCGATAAATTCTCGAGTAGCCGACTGTCTATTTTTTGTCTCTAACTGTTGAACGATCTGATTTTTTACTTCTTCTAGAGGTTTGGATTCGGTATTTTTATCATAGACTTTGATTAAATGGTAGCCAAAGCGAGTTTTGACAGGTTCACTGATTTCACCGGGCTCTAATGAAAAAGCTGCTTTTTCAAAAGGTGGTACCATATCACCGTGAGTAAAACTTCCTAGATCGCCACCTTTTTTACTGCTCGGTCCCTGAGAATGTTCTTTTGCTAGAGTAGCAAAGTCAGCACCGCTGTCAAGCTGAGCTTTAATTTCTTCAATTTTTGATTTTGCTTCACCCTCTTGACCTTTTTGAGGTTGAATCAGAATATGACGAGCATAAACTGTTTCCACGTCTTTGTAATTTTCATTATAATAGTTCATGATATCTTCCTCGGAAGGTGCGATATCTTTTTTTACCTGCTCATCAATATAAGACTGAATTTTGAGACTGGTCTTAATGCTCTGACGAATATTTTCAAGAGCAACTTCCTGCTGGGAGAGACGATTTTTAAACTGTTCTTCGCCGCCTGCTCTTTGGTATTGCATTGCAAGAAGGCTGTCAACTTCAGCGGGTTCGACAGTAACTCCCTGCTGATCAGCAAGTGTGGACAGGAGTTTAGTTTCCACCAGATTTTTTACCAATTGAGTCATCTGCATTTGAAGGCGGGCAGTATCCAGGCGGGTCAACATATTGGTCTGTTTTCCAGCTAAATCTTGAAATTTTTGAAAAACATCGGCTGTTGTATATTTAAAATAGTCAGTGGTTGCCAGAACTTTATTTTTGTCAGGATTATATTCGGGTAATTTTTTAGACACCTGAGATGCTAATTCATAGGCAGAGGTTCCTTTCTTCAATTTTGTAGCAGTCTTTTGCTTTTTACCACAGGATAGAATCAATAAAGAGATCATAACAAAAACTGCAATTAATTTTTTCATTCAATACTCCTTTAATTATGATTAATTTCAAAGAGACTAAAGGTAAGAAAAATTTCCAGTAAATCAAAATCATATTATTTTGGGATTTATTGGAAATTAAATTTGTTAATGAAGTAACATTGAATTAGTTTTTAAGGTCGAATAAATAAAGAAAGTAGATATCAGTAAAGACAATAAAAATAAGATAAAAGACAAAGCCATCCGGTTCTTGAAGAAAAATGCCGGGACTTATTTCAAACAGAAGAAAATATCCCGCCGTAGTGGTTTAGCAAAATCCGATTATGGTCAGTTAAAGAAGATCCTAAGGAATCTGGCCAAACAGGGGATGCTGGAAAAAAAGAGCGGTAACTGTTATCGCTATCCTTCCGAAAAGAGAAAAGTTCAAGGGATCATTTCTTTTTCTACAAAAGGATTCAGTTTTGTTAATACTGATGATGGTGAGGAAATTTTTATTGGCGCCTCTGATTCAGAGACCGCCCTGCACCACGATCGGGTTTGGGTGAAAAAATACAAAAAAAGTTATGGCAAAAGACCGGAGGGCAAAGTCATAAAAATAGCCAGCCGTTCCAATGAGCCAGTTTTTGGCATTCTCAAAAGAGAACCCTATGGTTGGGTAGCCATTCCCGAATCACCTGCTCCGCCAATTATTTTTTATATATTGGAAGGTGAAAAGGAACTTGAAGAAGGTAAAATGGTTCAACTGGAAGATATTATCTGGCGTCATCCGGACCATTATCCCCAGGCAAAAGTAACCAGTGTTTTGGGATCTCCAGAAGACCCTGCCAATGATTTGATTATTGTCAAGAAGATGTTTGGCTTAGAGGAAGAATTTCCTGATGATGTTCAAAAAGAGGTTTCAGGGATGGAATTACCTGACCTTGACTCCTTATCAGGTGATCGCTTTGATTTTAGAGATAGGGTGGTTTTTACCATTGATCCGGAGACAGCCAAAGATTTTGATGATGGGGTATCACTGGATAAAAGTGATGATGGACACTGGCTTTTGGGTGTGCATATTGCTGACGTTTCCCATTATGTGAAAGAAAAGAGTGCAGTCGATAATGAAGCCTTGCAAAGAGGAACTAGTGTATATCTTGGCGATAATGTAGTCCCTATGTTACCTGAAAAATTGTCGAACCATTTGTGTAGTCTGGTTCCGAATCAGGAACGCTTAAGTTTTTCTGTTTTAATTGAATTGTCAAATACCGGTCGGGTGCTTGATTTTTTAATCACTCCTGGTCTGATCAAATCTGATTACCGCTTTTCTTATCAGGAAGCCCAGAAAATTATAGATAGAGGCGAAGGCCAATTTTATGAAAAACTGCAAAATATGAATGAATTGGCAAAAACACTCCATAATCGTAGAAAAAAGTACGGTAGTGTTGATTTTGATATTCCTGAACCTATTTTTGAATTGGATGAACAGGGCATGCCTCATGAAGTTAGACCTTCCGAAAGGTTGGAAACTCATCGGATGATCGAAGAATTTATGTTATTGGCCAATAAATGTATAGCAAGACGTATTGCTGTTCATAGAAAAAGTGAAAAACTACCCTTTATCTACCGTGTGCATGAGTCACCTTCCCGGGAAAAAATAATTGGATTGTACGATATTTTAAATAGATTAGGAATAAATTTAAAAATGCCCAAGAATTTTCAAACCAGTGATATGGCTGAAATTCTAAATAAAATTGAAGATTACCCATTTCATCAATTTATTGAACAGATCTCTTTACGATCTATGGAGAAAGCAATATATACAGAGGAACCTAAGTCCCATTTTGGCCTTGGTTTCGAACATTATACCCATTTTACGTCACCTATTCGGAGATATCCCGATTTAATTATCCACAGATTATTAAAGAAGTATCATGGCGGATGCGATCAAAAACTATTAAACCATTATCGAGAAAAACTCCCTAAAATTGCCAAAAAAGCGACCAAGCGGGAAATCAATGCCATGGGGGCTGAGCGCGAATTCACAAAATTAAAGCAAATTCGTTTCATATCCAGTAAAATCGGGCAAAAATATAAAGGTGTAATTACGGGTGTAATTGAAGCAGGTATTTTTGTTGAAATCCCTGATTATTTAATAGAAGGTATGGTTCCGGTGAGAAAAATGAATGATGATTATTATGTTTACGATGAAGAAAATCATCAACTCAAGGGAAGACACAATAATAAGACTTACCGGCTTGGAGATATAGTAGAAATTCAGGTGGTTAGAGTTTCTCTTAGTGATAGAGAAATAGATTTTGAGCTTATTAATTCATAAGTGGAGATAAAATATGAAAAAAATATTATTTGCAATTTTAGCGATGATTTTACTCCTATATTCTTGTGGATTCGTTAAAGACCCGGCTAAAGGCGCTTTTGATAAAGTGATTGTTCTGGCTAATGAAGAAATGCAGGATACTTTAAAAAATACTGTTGATGATTGTTTTAGTTATGGCATTCGGACACCGGCCTTTCAGGAGTTCTTTTACACTCAATGGGAGGGCATTGGCAAGTTTGAAACCTTTTCAGAATATAAAAATGTGATTCTGATAGCAAATCCGTCTGAAAAGGGTCAGGAAAGAAACATGCTAAAAGCAATTCTTCCGGAAAAAAATTACCAGCTTGTTCTTCAGGATAGTTTACACATTTTTTCTCTGGAAGACCCTTTTGCAAAGGATCAGGTAATGATTATTATTGCCGGCTCTGATATTGAACAGATTAGGGAAAATATTAAAGAGCAAAAGGACTGGATATATACAAAGATAGACAAAGAATACATTGATAGAGTAACTGATTATATTTATAAACAATATGAAAATAAAGGAGATACCAGACATATATGGAAGAATTATGCCTGGACATTCCGGGTACCTAATAATTACAAAATTCTGGAGGAAAAAAAGAATTTTATCTGGCTGGGGCGCCAAAACCCTTTTCGCTGGATATCATTTTACTGGGAAAAGGGCTTTAATACAGATTTGATGAGCATGGATGGTCTTCTGGAACAAAGAAATCAGATGGGAGCCTGGTATGATAGTGTAGGAACAGATACATCGGCGCTTGGTTTTTATTATACAACTTTTAATGGCCGGGATGCTCTAAAAATGTACGGTCTCTGGTTTCACAAAAAACAGACTAAGGGCGGCCCTTTTGCCTCCTATGCTTTTTATGATGAGCATACAGATCGTACTTTTGTTGTCGATTATTTGATCTATTATCCCGGGCACCGGGTCACAAATCTGTTTCGGCAACTGGACATAGTAGTGAAAACATTTACAACTCGCTATAAAGAGAAATAAAAGTTTACCAATAATTTCTAAAGCGTTAAGAAGGGCTATAATCGATAATCTTTAGGGAATTAATTTGCCTATTTATAGTCTGGCGGTTAAATTAAATGTCGAAAATTTGGAACTAAGGGAGGAATTTAAAATGGAGGTTGCTATTAAAGCTTGCACCGGAATAGCCACTTATGATGCTGATTCTGACCGAATCACTGTGAGTCAGTATTCTGACATGCAAGTAAGGCTTGATGAATTCAAAAAACAGGGGAGTAAACTCTAATATATGCGAATTCTAATAACCGGTGCTAACGGCATGTTGGGGGAAAAGTGCTCTCTTAAAATGTCTGAAAAGCATGAGGTATTTGCTTCTGATGTTCAGGAAGATTTGCAATTTAAATGTCCCATTCCTTATACAAAAATAGACTTGACCGAACCTAAACAAATTAAGGCTGTTGTAGAAAAGTTTGAACCCGAGGCAATAATCAACTGCGCTGCTTATACTGATGTTGATGGGTCTGAAGATAACCAGGAACTAGCCCGGGCAATCAATGTCCAGGGTGTACAAAATTTGATTGATGTAGCTAAACCTTATAATGCTCATATTGTGCATATTTCTACTGATTACGTTTTCGATGGATCAAGTGGGCCTTATGAAGAGGATGATGAGATCAATCCTATCAATTTTTATGGAAAAACCAAATTTGAATCAGAAAAGGTTCTGGTTGAATCCAATTTGCCGGTGACAATTATCAGAACAAATGTTCTATTTGGTAATTCTCAATCGAAAGCTGCCAATTTTGTGAACTGGGTGGTTGAAAATTTGCGAAAAGGTGAAACTATAAAAGTTGTTAATGATCAGTTTGGCAACCCGACCTGGGTTAATGGCCTTGCAGAGGTTGCACAAAAAGTAATTGAGCAGAAGCTTGAGGGAATATTTCATTATGGAGGCGAGGACTATTTGAGTCGCTTTGAATTTGCTTTGGAAATTGCCGATGTATTTTCCCTCGATAATAAATTGATTGAAAAAGTCACAACCAGAGCCCTTAGTCAAAAAGCAGAAAGACCTTACAAAGCCGGACTGATTTCCGATAAACTTAAAAAATCTCTGGATATTAAATTATATAGCATCAAAGATGCACTCAAGCACATGAAAGCGGAAATTGAAGAAACCGAGGAGCAGAAGGATGCAGAAAGCCAATAAGGCGGTTGTGATTATTCCCACTTACAATGAAAAAAATAATATAGAACTGGTCATTAATAAGCTGATCGGTTTTAATGTTGACATCTTGATAATAGATGATAATAGCCCTGATGGCACTGCCCAGGTTGTCGAAAATTTACGAGAACAATACGAAAACAGGATATATTTAATTGAACGGGAAGGCAAACTGGGGCTTGGAACTGCTTATATTGAAGGATTTAAATGGGCTTTGGAACAAACTTATGAATATATTCTGGAAATGGATGCTGATCTGTCCCACAATCCTAAAGATGTACCTCGCTTGATCAATGAATGTCAAAAAGGTTATGATCTGGTGATTGGATCACGATATTGTAAAGGGGTTAATGTAATAAACTGGCCTTTAAAAAGATTGATAATTAGCTATATTGCAAGCCGATATACTCGGATTATAACCAGGCTTCCTATTCAGGATCCTACGGCCGGTTTTAAATGTTTCAGACGCCAAGTCCTGGAGAAAATCAATCTGGATGATGTTAAATCAACAGGTTATGCTTTTCAGATTGAGATGAACTATAGATCTTATAAAGAAGACTTCCAGCTTCGGGAAATTCCGATAATATTTACTGAAAGGACAGAAGGTGAATCCAAGATGTCCAAGCAAATTGTCTTTGAAGCTATCTTTATGGTCTGGAAGCTGGTAATTTTAAATCTTATAGGACGACTATAAATTAATGGACGTCTCAGTAATAATAATTAGTTACAATGTGAAAGAATTTCTCCAGCAGGCTTTACTTTCTCTGGAAAAAGCCCTGCAGGGTATTGAAAGTGAAATTATCATCATAGACAATGCCTCTGTGGATGGAAGTAAAAGAATTGTTAAATCAGAGTTCCCTGATATTAAACTTATCGAAAATGAGGAAAATGTAGGATTTGCCAGAGCCTGTAATCAGGGATTGGAAACTGCCAAAGGCGATTATTTTCTTCTGCTTAATCCCGATACTTTACTTCAGGAAGATACTATTACTACAATGATTGAATTTTTCGAGAATCATCCTGAAGCAGGTGCGGCTGGTTGCAAAATTCTGAATGCTGATGGTAGCCTGCAAAAAGCCTGTCGCCGCTCCTTTCCCAGACCATCGGTTGCTATTCCCAAGATGCTGGGACTTAGCCGTTTGTTTCCCCGCAATAAATTGTTTGGGAAATATAATCTTACTTACAAGGATCCTGATGAATTGACTGAAGTTGATGCGGTTAGTGGATCATTTTTAATGCTCAAGAGAGAAGTATATGAGAGAATTGGTGGTCTTGATGAAGATTTCTTTATGTATGGCGAAGATCTTGATTTCTGTTATCGCATAAATGATGCCGGCTGGAAAATATACTACGTTCCCGATACCCAAATTGTGCATTATAAAGGTGAAAGCGCCAAATTGGCTTCCTTTGATAATTTGATTGTCTTTTACAAGGCAATGGGAATTTTCGTAAATAAACATTTTAGCAAAGGAGCCTATTTTTTCATTGATATATTTCTGAAATTGGGAATTGTTATGCGGGGCTTTTTGTCGCTTATATCTCGGACTGTGAGGAAGTATTTCATTCCCTTTATTGATGCTTTGGTGGTTGTACTGAGTATTTTGGTAACCCATAAATTAGAATCCAATGTTATAACATCCACTCAAACTCTCGTTTCAATGATTTTATTCTATCTACTATTGTGGCTAGGAGTGGGATATACAGTCGGGTTGTATGATAAACGGGTATTATCATATTCACGGGCCAGCGTGGCCGCGATAATTGGTTTGATAATATCTCTGCTGGCTAATAATGTTTTCGATGAAATGATCTATTCGCCGAAATACATCAACTATTGTTTTTTATTCATTGGATTGTTGATTCCCGGTTGGAGAATTGCTCTTCTGGTATTGCAGAGGCGAAAATTCATTCCTCTCAAATCAAAATTAATGCGCTCCCTGTTGTTGAGAAGAACGATTTTAATTGGGAGTGGAGAAGAAACCCGACGGATTGCAAAAAAAATGCAGACCCATATAGAACATGGATTTGAAATCCTGGGTTTTGTGGATAAGGATTACAATGTAGATAAAATCAATGGATTTCCCTTTCTTGGTGATATTGAAAATCTAAATGAAATTGTTCGGATCCATAAAGCAACTGAACTGATATTTACTACCGATCGTTTTAATAATGAAGATATTCTGGATATTTTGGATCAGGTGCGAAAAGAGAGAGTGGAGGCACGCATAGTACCCCGTAATTTAGATTTTATCCTGGGTAAATCCAGTGTTGAGAAGATTGAAGATATCCCTTTAATTGAAGTTGATTACAATATTTTCTATTTCAGCAATCAATTCTTTAAAAGGATATTTGATATTATTGTTTCTCTCGTAGGCGGCATTGTCTTTTCACCTTTTGTATTTTTGTATGTGCTCTTTACAGGTGGAAAAATTAAAAGACAAAAATTTCTAACCTGGCAGGATAAAGATTTTTGCGGTTATGTTTTTGAGAGAGAAAATGGCGAAAAATATAGAAAAAATTTACATCGATTTCCCCTGATCTGGTCAGTTTTTAAAGGTGATATGAGTATGGTGGGAAGTGAATTGCTCACAGTAGGAAAGAAGAAAAGAAAATTGCATTACAAACCCGGTATTACCGGGCTTTTTCAGGTTCAGGGTAATCATGAACCTGATGAAGTTGATAAGCAGAACTATGAGCATTATTATATGCGAAATTATTCTCTTTTTCTGGATATTGAAATTTTATTAAAAGCTCTGCTGAGAATTTAAATTCAAGGTGATTTAATGAACAATAAAGTCCTGGATTTTGAGAAACCGATCATAAAGTTAGAAAAAAAACTCAATGAAATGCGGGATCTTGCTGCCACTTCCGAAGTAGATTTGTCTGATGATATACAAAAGCTGGAAAAAAAACTTGAGAAACAGATTGAAAAAATTCATTCCAGATTAACCAGCTGGCAACGCGTGCAACTTGCCCGGCATCCTGCCCGCCCTTATTCATTGGATTATATAAATGAAATGGCCTCAAAATTCATTGAGCTGCATGGCGATCGTAATTTTGCTGATGATAAATCAATTATCTCCGGTCTGGCGACAATTGAAGATGAAAAAGTTGTCATTGTTGGCCAGCAAAAAGGCCGCAATACAAAGCAAAATATTGAGCGTAATTTTGGAATGCCCCGTCCGGAAGGATACCGAAAGGCTTTGCGGGTAATGAAATTGGCAGAAAAGTTCAACAAACCTGTTGTAACTCTGATTGATACCCCTGGCGCTTACCCTGGCGTTGGGGCCGAAGAAAGAGGACAGGCTGAAGCCATTGCTCGCAATCTATTTGAAATGTCACGGCTGCGAATTCCAATTATCATTGTTATTATAGGAGAAGGAGCCAGTGGAGGAGCGCTTGGAATTGGAGTTGGCGACAGAATTCTGCTCCTGGAAAACACCTGGTATTCTGTAATTTCACCAGAGGGCTGTGCTTCGATTCTTTATCGCAGTTCGGACAAGGCTTCTGAAGCAGCCCAGGCCATGAAAGTGGGAGCCCGGGATGTAGAAAATCTGGGAATTGCTGATGAAATTATCCCTGAACCCTTAGGGGGTGCTCACCGTGCCCCAAAAGAAATGGCAAATGTGCTCAAAAAACAGATTTTAAAACATGTCAAAGAGTTGAAACAATACCCGACTGAAGAATTGATCCAAAAACGGGTAGAAAAATTTTCCAAAATAGGAGTCTTTGAGGAATAAATATCTGTGCTAAATATTGAATATACATATAAAACCAGAGTTCGTTATAAAGATATAGATGCCATGGGTATAGTTTATTATTCACGCTATTATGAATTCTTTGAAGCAGCTCGGTCTGACATGCTCAGGGAAATGGGCTTGCCCTATGGGGAATTTGAAAAAAGCGGATTGATGATGCCTGTTGTTGAATCCCATTGCAAATATTTCAATGGTGCTACTTTTGACGATTTACTTAAAATTAATTGCCGAATTAATCAATATCCTAAAGCCCGGCTGAAAATCAATTATTTAGTAGTAAATGATCAGTCAAAAAAGATTGCTGAAGGATATACTGTACATGGTTTTCTTGATGAGAATGGTAATGTTCGTCGCGCACCTCAAAGTCTTTTGAAACTTTTTGATAAACAAAACGATCAAAATTAGATAGAAAATATTGAGCTACTCTGTAACGCTTTGAAAGAGATTTATTAGAATGGAAACTGGATTGTTTGTTACATTTGAAGGTATTGATGCCTGTGGAAAAACCACTCAAATAGACCTTTTAACAAAAAGGCTGGAAGGAAAACATGACTATGTTGTAGTCAGAGAACCAGGGGGCACAACAATAGGAGAAAAAATAAGACAGATTCTCCTGGATAATGAAAATATTAGTATGGAAGCTAAAACTGAACTTCTATTATATTCTGCCAGTCGTTATCAATTGACAAGGCAAAAACTAATTCCTGAACTTGATAAAGGAAAAATTGTTATCTGTGATCGATTTTATGACTCAACAACTGCATATCAGGGTTATGGCAGAGGGATTGATATTGATTTTATCAAATCTTTGAATAAATTTGCTACTGATGCTCTAGTTCCTGATCTGACTTTTTTTCTGGATATTTCTCTAGAGGAACGCAGAAAAAGAATTGAAGGAGTTGCTCTGGATCGTCTGGAGAATGAAGAAAATCAATTTCATCAAAATGTTAGGAAAGGATTTCTGGAACTGGATAAAAATAATGAAAGATTTGTAAAGATTAATGGAGAAGAATCTATTAAAACAATTTCAAATAAAATCTGGGATAATATAGAAAGGAAAATTTAATGGAAACGAAAAAATTCTATCAGAAATGGTATTTTAAAACTATACTGTTTGTGATTTTATCAATTACTCTGGTATTAGCTTTAAGTAAGAAGGAAGAGAAAGACTATTATGATGAACTGCATAATTCTTTAAATCTGTATAATAAAACATTCAAACAGTTGATTGTTAATTATGTGGATAGAATTAAACCGGAAAAACTGGCTGAAGTTAGCCTCGATGAAATATTAGATGGGCTCGATCCTTATACTACGCTCCTGACTAGAAAAGAGAAAGAACCTGTAGAAATGTTATCAAAAGGAAAATATGGTGGCATTGGTGTTCGCATAACAATGCGAAATGATACAGTGACTGCAATTGCACCTATGGATGGGGGACCGGCTATCCGTGCTGGAATTTTGCCCGGTGACCAAATTTTAAAAGTGGACACGGTAGAAACTCATGGCATGTCACTTAGTGAAGTATCGGAAACAATTCGCGGAAAAGTTAGTACTGAAGTCAATATAACAATCAGAAGGCCGGGATTAGAGGGCACCACTGTATATACATTAACCCGGGCTAAAATAGATGTACCTAAAATCAGTTACCATGGAATGTTGAATGATCAAGTTGGATTTGTGCGCCTGACCGGTTTTTCACGGGGAGCTGCTCAAAAGTTCGCTGAAGTACTCAAGGATATGAGTAACAATAATCCTGAATTCAACAGTCTTGTTCTCGATCTGCGCTCTAATCCTGGTGGCTTGCTGAGTGAAGCTTTGAGAATTGCAGAAATGTTTATTCCACCTGGTGATACTTTGCTTTTTACAAAAGGCCGCACAAAGCAGTCCAATCGTGTTATTTATGCAAAAAGTCCACCTATGGTTAACCCAAAAGTAAAACTTGCTGTTTTAATTGATGGTGGAAGTGCCTCAGCAAGTGAAATTGTCAGTGGAGTTCTTCAGGATTATGACAGGGGAATGATCATTGGTAATCGCAGCTTTGGAAAAGGACTTGTGCAAAGAGTACAAAAATTGGATGATGATCACTCTCTCAAAATAACTAACGCTAAATATTATGTCCCAAGTGGCCGCTGTGTTCAGAAACCAGAGTTTATAGATAATCCTGATCTGATTTTTGAAGAAGATGAGGAAGATACTGTATTCTATACAAAAAATGGCCGGAAAGTTATTGGTGGTGGCGGAATTGAACCGGATATTGAAGTTGAAAGAGAAGATCTCCAGCAGTACAGATATTCCGCTTTCTTAATTAGCAAAAATATCTTCTACAATTTTGCTATAAAATACAAGACTGAGAATGATGGACTGCCCGATTATTCTGAAATTGATGAAGATATAATGCAGGAATTTCGCCAATATCTGGATAAACAGAATTTGAATTATGAGTATAAAAATGAAGAAAAATTGAAAAAGATAGAGAAAAAACTGGCTGATATGGAAGAGTTTGAGAACCTAGAGAAACCTTTTGAGAAAGTTTACAATATTTATAGTCAGATGCGATCAGAGGAGTATGAAAAAAATAAAGAGATAATTAAAAGACGATTGAAGGGAGAATTTGCTACACTCAAGGGGGGAACGGAAGCCCGTGTTGAATCCACTCTAGAATATGATAAAGTTCTCAACAAAGCTCTGGAAGTTCTTCAGAATGAAGATGATTATCTTAATATTTTGGGATATGCTGATAAATAAAAATTGACAGATTTTCTGAAATGAATAACTGGAGTTGAAGATTAGCACCAAACTAAACCGAGTGAAATAACAATTGGATTTTTGAAATAATATTTTCGGGCGGATTCATTGATTTTAATATAAACTTGCCCGTATTTTACAAAAATAAACTGATTGGTATTGATTAAATCAGTTTAGATTCTTTTCTATCGGTTTGCTGAAATCATGCTAACCATTTATCAGGTAAGATGGCACAGTAATTGTTGATAATTAAATATATTTTCTGAAATGATTTTTGATAAACCCAATTTTTTAAAAGGAGAAAGTATATGGAGAACATGGCTTTTACACTTGGTGATGGATTAATATTTCTGGCTTTTTTCGCTGTTGTTGTCATCTTCAGTATGTATAAGAGTAGAAAAGAAGAAAGTAGCGAAGACTATTTTCTAGCCGGTCGCAAACTTATCT
>JAIPJV010000016.1 GCA_021734005.1 Fidelibacterota bacterium | reverse complement strand
GAATGGCCGGATTGGGATGAAGAAATGGTCAAAGAAGAAACAATAGAAATGGCTGTCCAGGTTAATGGCAAAGTTCGTGGGCAATTTTCCATTCAAAAAGATGCTGATAAAGAAACCTGCATTGAAAAAGCGCTCGATATTGAAAATGTCCAAAAATATCTGGATAAAGGTGAATTGGTCAAAAAAATTGTCGTTCCCAATAAACTTGTCAGCCTGGTAGTCAAATAAAAAATATGCAATAGATAAATTGTCAAAAGAGGGTGGTTCTGGTTAACAGGATTTACCCTCTTTTCTATATAATGTTTTGAGGAAGAAGATGATTTCTAATAAAAAAGTTTTGGTTCTGTATTCCGGTGGTCTGGATTCTCGACTGACAATTAAATTATTAAAAGAAAATGAAAATCATGTTGAGACTGTTTTTTTTGATCTACCCTTTAATTCTGATAAAGCAGTCAAAGATGGATTTCTGGAATCAGAAGATGTCAAATTACACACCATTGATTGTTACAGCGAGCCCTGGTTACGAGGTTATCTGAATGTCATAAAAAATGCCGAATATGGCTATGGCAAAGGCTATAACCCCTGCAAAGATTGCAAGATATTTATGAAATCTGTTGCTCAAGAATTGGCAAAAGATGAAGGCTTTGATTATCTGGCTACAGGGGAAGTTACCGGCCAGCGGCCAATGTCACAAACCCGCCAAGCGGAAGAATTGATCGACAGCAAAATTGATATGGAAATTATCAAACCCCTTGAGGAACTCGGAATTCGTGGTCGCTCGCGGAACAGGCAATTTGAGCTGGCTGAAAAATTTGGAGTCGAAAATTATCCGTCACCAGCAGGTGGCTGCCTTTTATGCGACAAGCAGTTAAAATTAAAATATAAAACATTGATTGAAAATGATCTGATCAATGCCGATACTGTTTATTTGTTGAATGTGGGCCGGCATTTTTTTATTTCGGAAAATCAGGAATGGTATGTTGTTGCTCGTGATGAAGCTGAATGTGGAGTTGTCGAAAAATATGAGAATGTTATTCAGTCAGGAAAAGGTAAACCTGCTGTCTATTATTCGGCAAACAGGATCACCGATCAGGTCAAAAAACGGGCTCTTGAACTCCAAAAGGCCTACCGCAAGCACGAGGATCAGAGCCTTTATAACAAATATCAAAAATGGAAAATATGAGCATCTTATCGATAATTTTAATTGCAATCAGTCTGGCCATTGATGCTTTTGCTGTCTCCATTGCTATTGGATCAGTGATCAGAATTCTGAAGATCAGGCATGCTACAAGGGTCGGACTTTTCTTCGGATTATTTCAGGGTATAATGCCCATTATTGGATGGGGGGCAGGAAATAGTTTTATCCAATATATTGACAAAGCCGGGCCGCTAGTAGCTTTTGGAATTTTACTATTCATCGGTGGAAAGATGATCTATGAGTCTCGCAAGATGGAATCCAGTTCTCTACCTGCTGACCCTCTTAGTTTTTTGCCCATGCTCATGTTTGCCGTGGCTACCAGTATAGATGCTCTGGGAGTTGGATTTAGCTTCTCTCTGATTCATGTGACTGTGATCATGCCCGCTATTATCATTTCAGTTATAACTTTTCTGATGTCTTTTGCCGGTGTTTATATTGGCGATCATCTTGGTCATCTTTTTGAAAATAAAATTGAACTTGCGGCCGGGGTGATTCTGATTATTGTTGGGGTGAAAATTTTACTGGAAAACTGGCCCCTCTAACCCCACGAATTTTCCACAAAAAGCACGAAATGCACAAAAATTACTTCCCATGAAAGGCACGAAAATATTTTTTTGTAATTATTGGATTGGATTATTTGGTTAAATCTAGATTGCAAAACATGCTAATAAAAAACTTCGCGTCGTGGTGTCTTTGTCTCGAAGAGATGTCCATGACACGAGAGGTTCACATCATAAAATCATCACTTTTTTAAATTTTTTCAAATGGTAATTCTTGATAAAGAAGAAATCCTATTATAATTTATTTTGACATTCAGGTTAATTTTAATTAAAGGAGAATAAATATGGCAAAAGTCGCAGTTGTATTATCAGGTTGTGGAGTTAATGATGGATCAGAAATTCATGAAGCTGTTTTAACCCTTCTTGCTCTTGATAAACAGGGCGTCGAAGTTCAATGTCTGGCACCTGACCTTCCTCAAATGCATGTTGTTGATCATATTAATGGGGAACCGCAGGAAGGGGAAACAAGGAATGTTCTGGTGGAATCAGCCCGCATTGCCCGGGGGGAGGCGAAAGCCATAAATAGTGTATCTGCCCGTGAATTTGATGCAGTCGTCTTTCCCGGTGGTTTTGGTGTTGCTAAAAATCTGTGTGATTATGCAGTGGAAGGCACAGAGTGTACGGTTAATCCTGATGTTGCAAATTTTGTAAATGATGCTTATAAATCTTCTATACCGCTTGGTTTTATCTGCATTTCCCCTGTTTTGGCAGCCAAAGTTCTTGGTGAAAAAACAGATGATCTGAAATTGACTATTGGTAATGATTCTGCTACTGCAGCTGATGTCGAAGAATTCGGAGCCACCCATGTTAATTGCCCGGTCGATGATTGTGTTATCGACAAAAATAATAGGGTGATTTCAACACCGGCCTATATGCTGGGTCCGGGAATCAAAGATGTTGACCGGGGAATTGAAAAATTGGTTCAAGAAATTGTAATTATGGCTTCTGGATAGTTTAATATAATAAAATTAGACCAGAAATAATGAATTACGCCGGGTAGAATTAGAAATATTCAATATCATATCTGTAACCTTGTTCAACAAGGAACATCTGCCGGTTTATAGCAAATTTTTGCTCACTTGTACCTTTCGAAACCAGTGTGTAAAAGTGAGAACGCTTTTTTTTAGGCCGTAAAATTCTTCCCAATCTTTGAGCTTCTTCCTGACGTGAACCAAAGGTGCCCGAGAGCTGAATCATAACATTAGCATCTGGAAGGTCGACTGCAAAATTGGCAACTTTTGATACTACTAAACTATTAATTTTCTTATTTCTAAAAGCTTCGTATAATTTTTCTCGCTCTTCTTCTTTAGTCTTTCCCGTAATTATGGGTAAATCCAGTTCTTCAGCAACATTTTCCAGTTGTGAAATGTAATAGCCTATAACAAGAATACTGTCCTCCCTGTGGTTAGCAATCAATTCTTCAGTTATTTGAATTTTTCTGGGGTTCTCTGAAGCAAGTCGAAATTGTTCTCTTTTTTTTGCATAGGCATACTCTACTTCTAATTTATCCGGCATTTTTATCCTGAATTCAGAGCAATAAACTTGAGAAATATAGCCCTGTTGCTCCAGGACTTTCCAGGGTAGATCATATTTTTTGGGGCCAATAAGGGCAAAAACTTCATCTTCTTTTCCATCTTCTCTAACCAGAGTAGCCGTAAGCCCCAGCCTTCTTTTGGACTGAATATTGGTTGTTGCTCTAAAAACTGGTGCTGGCAGCATGTGAACTTCATCATAGATAATTAATCCCCAGTTATAATCAGTAAAAATATTTATATGCTTGAAATCTTCATCAGTATTTTTTCTATGAGTCATCATCTGATAAGTCGTGATTGTGATCGGTTTGATAATTTTTCTAGCTCCTGTATATTCACCAATCATGTCTTCAGAAAGATTGGTTTTGTCCAGAAGTTCATGCCGCCATTGATGGGCGGCTACATTATTTGTAGTGATTATTATTGTGTGGCTGGAAATTTTATTTATTACTCCTATCCCTACTATTGTTTTGCCTGAACCGCAGGGTAAAACAATTACACCGCTTCCCCCTCTTTCATTGCCAGATTCATAAAAAGCTTCGATGGCTTCCTTTTGATAAGGATAATAGTCAAATTTTTCACCTTCCAGATCGATCTTCTTAGATTCTATTTCCAGCTGATTCCCATCAACATAACCGCACAGGTCTTGCACAGGGTAACCTGCTTTAATAAGATCCTGTTTCAAATTGCCCCGCTGAGAGGAATTGATGTAAAGTTGATTCGATCCTTTATGGTGCCAGTATTTTTCTAAATTGTCATCATTAAGGAGCCGGTTGAAAATATTACTCTCGGAAATTTCAAGTCTTAGTAAATTGTGATCATCATTATAAAGGGTCAATTTTCCATAAATATCAAACCAATCCTCAAGATTGGTGATCACATTCTCCGGTACCTGATATTTGGCATATGCCTGAAGCCCAGATAATATTTCATTTATTGATATGTCAATGGCAGCAGCATTCCATAAAGATAAAGGAGTTATTCGATAAGTATGGATGAACTCAGGTGATTTTACCAGTTCGGCAAATTTACTAAGAAAATCTCGAGCTTGCTCAAATTTTTGATGCTGGGTTTCTAATAGTATAGAATTATCACTTTGAATGATAATTGGGCCAGGACTATTATTTATATTCATGATAATTTTATTCTGTTTTAATGTTTAGATTATAATTTTTAGATAGTTTATAAAAAATTTCTTTGATTGATTCTTCTTTTTCTTTGGCGATTATTAGAGTTTGTTTATTTTCATCAAAATCGAATTTAAAATTTTGTTCTAATAATGACTCCACTACTTTGTGATAGAAATCCTTTTCATTTATATTGAATTGGATGAGATTAGATTGTTTAATCATTACTTTATTTTTGGTAGATGGCTTATTCTTTTTTCTAAGAGTGGTCATTATCGAATTGGCTTCTTCAGGAATCGATTCAAATTTATCGGAGTTATGATGAATTCTAACTGGAACTAATTTGGCTTTTTCCAGAGAAGCGATTAAATCCTCCGGTTTATTTACAATGCGAATAGTGTCATTAATTTTTTCCACTGTATAATCATCGAGATTCTGAAATGCGGCTTTACCTTCATATAATGCACAATCTGAAAACAGTAGAAATTTATCTGTATGGCCTACCCATTCCTCGATTTCAAATTCGATATTTTTTGGGAGTGACTTATCGGATAAATCCTTTAAAAAATTAACTAAATTGAAATCTTTATGTTTAACCAGGAAATCGAGTACTTTTTTCTTCTGTAATTTTACTAAATAGGTTTGATCCTCGGAAATTAATTCCCCGAAATTTTTTAACATCTTTAATAATTTAATAGGATGAAATTGAGTGTCTATTCGAATCTCGAAATTTGGTTGAATAGTAACTACCGGTTTTTCAATTTTATCTTTGAATAATTTGATTAATTTGGTATCGATTTTAAAGGCTTTTAATCTGCCCAGAGACGGTGCTATATTTGATTGATAATTTGGATCGTAGGCGACTTTCACATAATCCATTATATAAGGAATTCCTTCGAGAAAGCGTTCAATGAAGCGACCCTCCACACGAGCAAAGCTATCCTTTTGACTTTCTTGTATATCTTTCTGATGGTTGGTTTTCGTGTTCCACTCCTTAAAATTAACGTATCGCCCTTGCTTTTTATCTGATTCGTATTTGTATTTTGGTTTACGAGAAATGAGAAAGTAAGGATGGTTTTCATGCATATAATTAATTAAGGATTCAGTGCTGTACCATTTGTCCGTTTCCAATTTACTGAGAATCTCCAGAAGTTTGTTTCGGGCTTTAAAGAAGTTAATATAAGGAAGTACCCCTGTGGCACAACCATAGGTTCTAAATCTGTCTAACTTACTACCAAAAAATTTTGTCAATAATTCATTATTTCTATGGCTATAATACTTAATCTGTTCTAAAAGAAGGGCTTTTTCATGTTGGTTCAGTGACTCATTTAAAAATGTATCATATCTTTTTTGATTACATTCAATATAATTATCAGAATAGGATAGAGTTGTACTTGTGGCCCCTTGATAATTACCATGTTGCTCCCAATCAGTGAAGCCCATGTCTCTGGCCAAACTATCTATGAAAAGTATCCAGTTATTGGAGATTGCATCATAATTTTGCTTATTTAATAATTCATTCCGACCAAGATACCGAGCAATTTTTTTATAATCAACTTTTGTTAATAAATTATTACGAGTATGGCGTCTAATCTCGTTATTTGTGATGAACTCCATATATAGATGAAGGTCTCGCCTTAAGTCGTATGGAAAACTGGATTTATCAAGATTTTTAACATCAATGGTTCTTAATTTTTCATTTATCATTAAAATACTTTCAAGTTTAAAGTTAAAAGACTAAACCTGTTTAATACTTAATCCTTCTCTTTGCAATAGTTTTTCAATCTTAGGAAGAAGTGACGGAAGGAAAACGATATAATTATTATCTAAAAATAAAATTTTTGAAGATTCTGCAAACTTTTTCTCCAGGATAGCCTTTAATTTAATATCACCAAGTTTGGCAATTTCTAAATTGGTATGGACTAGTTCCGATCCTCTCAGTTGTTGTACTTTTTCAAAAACTTTCTGATAAAATGGATAATTATTTATTAACCAGTTAATAATTTTAAATTCGTAATCAGATTTTTTTGCCCTTCCCATTTTTATAAAGCTGGGGATCGCTATTAATCTGTTATGGGAAATTTTAAAGTCCGAGATCATTACAACTTCTTTTAGAGTATGAGGAGCAGTATTTTCTAATTTTATTATCAGAGCTTGCTCATCTTCTTGATGCCAGCTGTTAGGGTTTTCAATATTATACCTGTACAATAGTTCGGGAGTAGACTGGTAATAAATTTGATCATTTTCAATATATTGGAATAATATTTTTGAGCGGATACCACCTTTTTTCTTTTCGATATAGCCAGTATTGTAATTATCGTATAGCATTATATCCAGAAAACTATCAAAGTCTTTTTCGCTCAACCAGCTTTTATCAGGGAGCATGCTTAAGAAATATAATATTTGATAAAATTTTTGGGAGTTAAAATGAACCCAACCGGGAGCATCTATGCAGTCTTGCCAATAATCTATCCAATCCGAGATTAAAAATTCACTCTTAAAAGGTTTGGAATCATGATATAAATCACCATCCTTGATTCCCACCTGGCTTTCTATATTTTGATAAAAGTCAGTCATTATACCGTCTAATAAATATTTTCTATTCTTTTTCCAATATTCCTTATCGATCCGGTGGGCTTTAAAGGGAAAGGAGAGCTTATCTGCAATCCTGGAAGGAACATAGAACACACGTTTTTCCAGCTTACTTTTAGCGCTTCTATCTGATTTGCTATGGAAAAAACCTAGGATTCCTTTTCTAACTAATTTTTTTCTGACAACTTTATATAGGTCTTTATATCTTTGATTAAATGTGGCGTCGAAACCGGCAGCCGGTTCATAATCATATATTTTTTTGAAAAAATCAACTTTATAATCATCATTAAAATGGGCAATTATAAAAATACCTAAATATTCAAGAGGGTCTAAAGATTCAAGAGCCTCATCTACCCCTTTATCAGTTAAGAATTGTTTAACAAAGAGCTTCTTAGAGTTAGCAACTTTTTTGGGTATACCCCTGAATTTACAAATGCTATTCCTGTCAGCTCGAGATAAATTATTATAAAAATTTTCATGCTTGTATTCCATCTAATAGTTCCTTTGTATTGGAATTAACCTGCCGGTTAAGTATGAGTGTGATTCCATTATTTGTTATGAATAGCTTTTGTCTGATATTTAATTACATCACAATTAAGCACTAACCGGGGTAGAACCTATTTTTTGATAAGACTTAATTTTCCATAGATTTTTATTCCCTATTTGGTTTGTAAAAGATCATTCATTTATCAACATCATCGATATAATCAACATCATTTCTTTCACACCACTTAACAATTTTTTGTTTAATTTTCTGATCGCGAAATTTGAACCAGTCTTCCCTGATACCCATTCTAGCAATAGTATCTTTAAAATAGCGGAAAGCGCCTTTTCCATGAATTGCATTTAGTAATTCCTGAGATTTCTCATCATCTTCAACAGAATAACAAAAATCCCGCATGATCTCCCATTCATTGATATCACGTTTGGAGGGCAGAGCTACATATTTTTCTTCATTGTTTTCAATTTTTTTGGCTAATTCAACATCTTTATTGAATATATCCACTTCAAAACTACTAAAATCATCATCATATAGTTTTTCAAAGGCACTTTGGGGAAAGGTATAGACTTTTCCGGTTTCTTTATCTAAATAGGAACAGAATATATCATCATTATTTTCTGCTCCAAACATCAAATCTGTTAATTTTGGTTTTTTACTCATGTTCGACCTAACATTTTATTAGTTTATCAGCAATTTCATAATGGGAGAATTTAAAATATTTGAATCAAAAATGTAAGGTGATAATTAGTTCTTAGCAGTTAATTAGGAGTAGTTAATACAACTCCTGAAAATTGATATTAAGGAGTTTAAAGATGCAACTCCGTTCTTGACTTTTAAATTTATCACAATTACCTTTGTCTCGTGGAATTAGGTTCAAAAATATTATTATGGATTTTAATCTTTATCAGGGTTCTGATAGCAGTCGGACTTATCTTTGTAATAATTACAGAATTTAAGCGGCTCAAGGGAAAGGATGAAAGCCATGGAAGAGAAGATTGAGCAAATAATAGAGATTGAAAAAGAAGCCCGCCAAAAAGTAGATTCTGCCCAACAGGAAGCTGATATAATTCGGCAGGAAGCTAATCAAAAAAAAGAACAAATGATTAAAGAGGCAAAGGAGAAAGCCTCACAAAAAGCTCAGGATTATGAGGAGCAGCTCGAGGAGTACGCTCAAGATCTTCAACATAAAAAAGACCAGAAAAATGAAAAATTTGAAAAAAGAATCCGCTCCCATTATCAATCAATAAAAGATAAAATGCTTGAGGATCTTGTCAATAAATTGCTAGAAAAATAAATGTATTATTCAATATATCCAAGATTGCGGGTAATTTTTACATATTTTCCTGAAAGAAAAACTTTTCAGGGACTGACAGAAGTTGATAATATTCGGGCCTTTCTTAATAACCTAAAAAATATCAAACTAATCTCCCGATTTCCCCTGCACGAAGAAAAAATTGAGGATTATCTGGGGGAACAGGTTTATCAATTCTCAAAAAAAATACAAAATCAATTACAGAGCTCTGCTCAGGAATTTTTCACCGACTACATGCGCATCTATGAACTGGAAGATATCAAAAATGCTCTGTATGGTCATAAAAGCCAATTTAAATTATTTAAGGACAGTAACTACACCATGGAGGAAATCGGTCAGGAACTTGAAAACACACCCTGGCAGGAAGCATGGAAAAGTGGAGTTAGCCGCTATCAATCCAGTGGCAACAAAACTGATATAGAATTTAAACTGGAAAGCCGCTACTACAATTTACTTCTTGATTCGCTGGAAAATCTTCTATGGAACGACCGCAAAATCACCCGCCAATTCCTGATCAATTGGATTATTCTGGTTAATCAAAACTGGTATTACCGGCTGCAAAACAATTATCAACTTGAGGATTTTGAAATCAAACAGTATCTGGCATTCCATGAGCTGATTGCTGATAAAATCAATAAATTACAAGGTTTAAACAGTGAGGATTATCAAGAAAAATTATACAATCTTTGCTACAAAACTTTTAAAGAAGAAATGTACACAATGGCGGCAATCCTGAGTTTTCTCAGAATTTTCAAAATAAAAACCAGCCAGCTTTTGTCCATTTATAAAGGACTAAAATACAATCTCAAAAAAGATACAATCTATACTGCAATAGGAGAAAAATAATATGTGGCTGCCTGAATCAATGACCCATCTTCTGTTTGCTTCCCGGGAAACCGGATTGCGGAAAACTATTGAGTACATTGGTGAAAAAGGCGAGTTTCACCTCACAAAAGTGGACGACGAAAATCTGAATCAGCCCCGCACCGCTGATCAGATCAATACCCTCAGGCAGCAAAAAAATGAAATCGAAAAGATTATCGATTATTTTGGAATCGCCGAACGCAGGATTGAAGGCGTCGCTGTAAAGCCTGATGAAGTTCAGCACGAAGCCCGTAGTTTCATTGACCGCTTTAATCGGGAACTGCGCAAAAGGGAGCAAAAACAAAAGCAATTAGAAAAAGAAGAACACGAACTCGACATAATTGCTGAATTGCTTTCACTTTTTCCCGACACTGATTTTGAAATGCAGTATCTTTTTGAAGGGCAATATTTCAACATGGTTGGCGGAACAATTCCTGTTGATGAAAAAGAGAGTCTGCAGGACGTGCGTGATATTGACAACTTCTATATTTTCCACAGTTCCCATATTCGTGGCTCCATCCCTGTTCTAATTTTCTATCCCGGTGATGAAAAAGAACGCTTTCAAAGAATAACCAACCGCATCAGATTTTCAGAATTGGAGCGGTTTAATAAATTTGAAGGCACAATTACTGACTGCAAAGAACAGGTTGAAATTAATTTTTGGGAAATCAATGAACAGCGCACCCAGATTCAATCCGACATTTTTGATATGGGTGAAGATGGTCGGGAAAATTTACTTTCCCTCAAGAAACGTCTGGAAACAGCCATCAAAGAACTCCAGTGGATCAACCAGATGGGGCGCACAAAAAATGTCTATTTCATTAATTCCTATGTCCCGACCCGTTCAGCCCGCAAAATAAAGAAAGAAATCGAAGATGATGAGAATTTATACATTATTGAAGAAGAAAAGATCGGCCGCAACAGTCAAGAGGCCGACCAGACTCCGGTAAAACTCGACAATCCCGGATTCATAAGCCCTTTTGAATCGCTGATTTCTACCTATGGTGTGCCTTCCTACAAGGGGCTTGATCCAACTGTCCCAACAATGATCACTTTTCTGGTTATGTTTGGGATAATGTTCGGAGATATTGGCCATGGTTTGGTTCTACTCCTTTGTGGAATAGGAATGTGGCTTTATCGATTTCTTCGCAAATTTTCCTATTTTCTGATTTATATGGGACTGTCTTCCATGGTTTTTGGCGCTCTATTTGGTGAATATTTTGGAATGCATCCTTTTCAACCTCTGTGGTTTTCGCCCTTTGAAAATACCGAAAACGCCATGATACTGGGGCTTTATTTTGGAATTTTTATGGTCAGCACCGGTTTTATTTTGCGTATGGTCGAGGATTTAGTTAATAAAAATTATCGAGAACTTTTTTTATCGGCCGAAGGACTGCCCGGTTTTACATTCTATATAAGCATTATTTTTATTATTTACTCGACAATCCAGTCCAGTACCAGTTCAGTTATCTATCTGGAAAGTTCGCTGGCAGTTTTCTCGATATTGGTGATTGCTCTGGGGCGCCCAATTTTGCAGTCGATCACGACCGGTCTGGAAAGCGAAACTATCATGGAATCAATAGTTGAAATTATCCATGTCTCTATTGCTGTAATATCCAATACTCTATCCTTTATTCGTGTAGCTGCCTTTAATATCGGCCATGCTATTTTAACATTTTCCATAATCAAGATATCAACCAGTCTAAGTGGAGGCACACTAGGTGGCAAATTATCAATGTTGATTCTAGGTCATATGAGTATAATTATGCTCGAGGGACTGATTGTTTTCATTCAGACTTTGCGTTTGGAATATTATGAATTTTTCTCAAGATTTTTTGTAGTGGGAAAATCGGCCTATAAACCCGTCAAGATAAAATAAACAGGAGGAAAAATGACAAATTTGTCTTCAACATTTAAAAGCATGAAAGGTATCAATACAGCCTTTTCCGTCTTAGCAGTAATCTTATTGATAATTGGTCTATTTGTAGTGCTGGTGCCCAATGGCTTGATGGCACAGGAAGCAGTTCAGGAAGAAGCCCAGGCAGCCAGGGTTACTGGAGATAGCGCCGTTGGAATGGCTTTTCTGGCAGCCGGACTCGCTCTGGGAATTTCTGTAATTGGCGCTGCTATAGCTCTATCCAAAATCGGTTCTGCTGCTGTAGCTGCTATAGCGGAAAAACCTGAGATTACAGGCCGGGTAATTGTATTTGCCGGATTGGCCGAAGGATTAGCAATCTGGGGCCTGATCATCGCTGTATTGATCCTTGGTAAAATATAAAAACAAGCTGATTTTTCTGCTGATTCGTCCGGGAAAGGGACAGACAAATGAAGATTAAATTAATTGGCGATCCCTTTACCTGCCGGGGGTTTAAACTGGCTGGTATTGAGACAATCGAAGTTAATGATGATAGCGATCTGAGAACTATTTTTCAGGAAACTATCGATGATCAGGAACTGGCAATTTTGTTTATAACCGAACAAAAAGCCAGTCCTATAAAATCCCTGATCGAAGAACAGAAAATGGATAGTGAAATACCCCTTATCGTGGAAATCCCGGATAAGGATGGATGGCAGGAAAGGGGCAAAGTACTTAACTTAATTAACAGGACTCTGTCAATCGATATATGACTAAAAAATTAACAGAATTAAAAGAAAAAATAATCAGCAATGCTGAACAGGAAGCTGAAAAAATACGCTCACGTGCTGAAAAGGTTCGGGATAGAACTCTGAGAACAGCCCGCCGCAAAGCCGACCGGATTGTCAGTAAAGCTGAAGAGCAGCAAGAGGACAGATTCGCCCGGGAAAAACAGAAGATTGAATATGAGCAGGAGATTCAGACTCGCAAAAAACGACTGGCTATTGAACAGGAAATTTTCAATGACCTTACTAAAGACCTGCAGGATCGTCTCCATCAACTTTTTCAGAATGGCCATCTCGATGACTGGATTTTGGATCAGGTCGAATCCATTCTTCCGGAAGGGGAGGAGAACTTTACTTTGCTCTGCAATCCAAAAGATGGGAAGCAGCTTCAATCCATTTTCAAGAAAAAGGATATTCCAATTGAGGAACAATTGTCTCAAACCGGTTTTATATTGACGAGCGCCAAAGATGAATATGATTTCACTTTTTCTACTCTGGCTGAAAATCTGGTAGCCGCAAATAAGGAAAAATTGCTAAAATCTCTGCATAATTCGGAGGATTTCAATGGGTAAAGGCATAATTTCAAGAGTATCGGGCCCGGTTGCAACTACGAAAAATACATCAGGAATTGCAATGGGTGAGGAAGTCCGGATTGGTGATGAAAAATTGGTTGGGGAAGTCATTGAAGTCCATGGTGATCAGGTTGTTATTCAGATCTACGAAGATACGACTGGACTTCAGCCCGGTACTGAAGTGCGGGGTACAGGGGCACCTCTTTCAGTGGAATTGGGCCCTGGTTTAATGAGTGAGACTTTTGATGGTATTCAGCGGCCTCTCAAAAAAATTCATGAAAATGAAGGTCTTTTTATTACGCCCGGCCAGGATATTCCTTCTCTGCCGCGAGATAAAGAATGGCAGGCTGAGATCAAAGTTTCTGAAGGTGACCTGGTCAGCCCCAATCATATTATTGCCGAAGTCGAAGAAACCAGTCTATTAAAACATCGGATTCTGGTGCCACCCGGAGTTGAGGGAAAAGTCAAAAAAATTATTAAAAAGGATAAATACCATATCGACGATCCAATCTGTATTGTAGAAACTGAAGATGGCGAAGAAGAATTGCAACTTTTCCATAAATGGCCGGTCAGACAGAAGCGACCTTTTCGCAAACGGCTTCTGCCGGAAAAAATTCTATTTACCGGCCAACGGGTGATTGACTTCCTTTTTCCCATTGCCAAAGGGGGAGTGGCTGCTATTCCCGGCGGCTTTGGCACTGGCAAGACGGTTACCCAGCACTCGCTGGCTAAATGGGCTGATGCTGATATTATCATTTATATTGGCTGTGGAGAACGGGGGAATGAAATGGCGCAAGTGCTTGAAGAATTTCCCGAACTCCAGGATCCCCATTCCGGAAAAAGTTTGATGGAACGCACAATTCTGATCGCCAATACATCCAATATGCCGGTTACAGCCCGGGAATCTTCTATTTATACAGGAATCACAATGGCTGAATACTTTCGTGACATGGGCTACAATGTGGCTATGATGGCTGATTCTACATCGAGATGGGCAGAAGCGCTGCGGGAAATTTCTGGTCGAATGGAGGAGATGCCAGCGGAAAAAGGCTATCCCGCCTATCTGGGAAGTCGTTTGGCAGAATTTTACGAACGCGGCGGCCGGGTACAGGTTTCCGAAGATAGAGCTGGCTCCGTTTCTATAATTGGTGCTGTCTCGCCGCCTGGAGGTGATTTTTCTGAACCGGTGACATCCAATACCCGCCGTTTCATTCGAGCTTTTTGGGCACTTGATAAGGAACTGGCTAATGCCCGCCATTATCCGGCAATTTCCTGGACTGATTCCTATTCAGAATACTTTGATGAAATTTTGCAATGGTGGCATGATCAGGACATTCCGGCTGAAAAATATAGAAACAGAATGATGGAAATCTTACAGAAGGAAAGTCATCTTCAGCAGATTGTGCAACTGGTTGGCGAGGGTGCGCTGCCGGAACGGGAAAGGTTACTGCTTAAAGTTTCCGAGCTGATCAAAGAAGGCTTTTTGCAGCAGAATGCTCTCTCGGAAATTGATGCCTATTGTTCTGTGGAAAAACAACATTATATGATTAAATTGATTCTGAAATTTGAAGACAAAGCCCGGGATTTGCTGGAACAGGCGATTCCGCTTTTTAAAATCACTGACCTTGATATATTTGCAGAACTGAAAAGGATGCGAATGCAGATCAGCAATCAGGATATGGATCAATTTGAAGAGCTTGAAGAAAAATTAAATCAGCAATTTGAAAATTTAAGTGAAGAATATGCCTAATAAATATTATAAAAAACGAAGGATCGGCGCTCAGGAAATCACAGGCCCGCTTTTAATTCTGGAAAATCCCGGCCATGTTGGTTTTGATGAACTGCTGGAAATTGAGCAGAATGGCAAAAAGCGAATTGGCAGAGTGCTGGAAGTTTCCGAACAGAAGGTGGTTTGCCAGGTTTTTGAAGGAACGGCCGGCCTGGACAAAGAAAGCGTCAAAATCCATTTTACCGGCGAAGCAATGCGTCTGCCTGTTTCTGAAGATATGATCGGCCGAACTTTTGATGGAATGGGACGGCCTATTGATGATGGTGGTGAAATTATCCCCGAGAAGGAACTCAATGTAAACGGCTATCCTCTCAATCCTGATGCCCGAGCCTATCCTCGCGACAATATTATAACCGGAGTCTCCGGAATCGATGCTCTCACTACTCTAATTCGAGGACAGAAACTACCTATTTTTTCAGGTTCTGGATTGCCTCACAATGAACTGGCGGCTCAGATTGTTAACCAGGCTAAAATTTCCAGGGATGAGGATTTTAATATCATCTTTGCAGCCATGGGAATCAAGGCTGATGATGCAACCTTTTTCAGGCAAAAATTTGAAGAAGGCGGTGCTTTGAACCGGCTGATAACTTTTCTCAATCTGGCGGACAGT